>JBIIVF010000011.1:0-32018 GCA_044339595.1 Bacteroidia bacterium | reverse complement strand
TAACGATGTAATGATGAAGCGATGCATGATTTTCTTCCGCGTCATCCATAAATCCGTTTAATCTGTGATTCAGACTTTTTGCCTTGAAGCGATGAAACGATGAAACGATTTAACGATGTAATGATGAAGCGATGCATGATTTTCTTCTGCGTCATCCATAAATCCGTTTAATCTGTGATTCAGACTTTTTGCCTTGAAGCGATTTAACGATGTAATGATAAAGCGATGTAATGATTTCCCTCCGTGTCATCCATAAATCCGTTTAATCTGTGATTCAGACTTTTTACATCATTTATCCCTCCGTATCGTATTTTTGCCCTATGCATCAGGATATCAGACTATACAACACGCTCGGCGGGAAAATGGAGAAATTCGAACCCATCAATCACCCTTTTGTAGGTATGTATCTATGCGGACCGACGGTTTATGGATATCCTCATTTGGGGCATGCACGCGGTCCTGTAGTGTTTGATGTGGTGCGCCGGTATTTGACCCATTTGGGATATAAAGTTCGGTTTGTACGCAATATCACGGATGTTGGGCATTTGGTGAATGATGCCGATGAGGGCGAAGATAAAATTCAGAAAAAAGCCCGTTTGGAACAGCTCGAACCCATGGAAGTGGCGCAACATTACACCGATGCCTACAATGAATGCATGCGATCTTTGAATATTCAGCGACCCTCGGTTGAACCCAAAGCATCCGGACATATCATCGAACAGATTGAGATGATTCAAAAAATAATGGGTGAGGGATTGGCGTATGAATCCAATGGCAGTGTGTATTTCGATGTGATGAAATATGCCGAAGGACATCATTATGGTGAACTCAGCGGACGAATTCTGGAAGATTTGATGGCCGGTGCAGGTGAAGAGCGCAGGGCTTTGGAAGGACAAGACGAAAAGCGCCATCCGAACGACTTTGCTTTATGGAAAATGGCAGAACCGATGCACATCATGCAGTGGCCTTCACCCTGGGGAAATGGATTTCCGGGTTGGCACATTGAATGTTCGGCCATGAGCTCGAAATATTTGGGTGAAACCTTTGATATTCACGCCGGTGGGATGGATTTATTGTTTCCGCATCACGAAGCAGAGATTGCACAAAGCACGGCTTGTCATCATAAAAAACCGGCTAATTATTGGCTACATAACAACATGATTACCATCAACGGTCAGAAGATGGCAAAATCACTGAACAATGGCATTTTGATGCATGAGTTTTTAGCCGGAGACCATCCGTTGTTGGAAAAGGCGTATAGTCCCATGACTTTGCGATTCTTTATTCTCATGGCGCATTACCGAAGCACCCTTGATTTTTCGAATGAGGCATTGCAGGCCGCAGAAAAAGGCTATACCCGTATGATGGAAGCGTTGAAAAATGCAGACAGCATTCAAGCTAATGCTGCAGACACGTTTGAGGTGGAAGCATGGGAAAAGGCATGCTATCAGGCCATGAATGAAGATTTTAACACGCCCATTCTGATTGCGCAATTATTTGAAGGGGTAAGACAGGTGAATTTAATATTGGATAACAAAGCCGGTCTGACGACTGCATCGTTGCAGCGTTTCAAAGAGCAATTCAGAACATTTGTTTTCGAAATACTGGGTTTGGTGGATGAGCGTGAAAATCAGGATAGTAAAATCACCGATGGATTGATTCAGTTCATCATTTCCCTCAGAACGCAGGCCAAGGAGAATAGGGATTTTGCCACTTCCGATAAAATTCGCGATCAGTTGAAGGACTTGGGAGTTCAGCTGAAAGACGGCAAAGAGGGCACTACTTACAGCATACAATCATGAAAAAAGCATTGATCATCAGCCTGGCCGTTTTATCCGGATGGATGCAAAGTTGTAAACCCGGCGATCCGAATCACGATGAGGATGAGGTAGATACAGATACCCTCGTTTCAGAACCCATTGCGCCGATGCAACCCGTTTCTTTCGATGCGGATTCAGCGTATGGATTCATTGAAAAACAAGTGAAATTTGGTCCCAGGGTGCCCGGATCTGCCGCGCATGCAAAAACAGCGGCATGGTTGATTGACAAACTCAATGGATATACCGATACCGTGCATGTTCAGAAAGGAGAAGTCGTTGGATTTAAAGGTCAAACGGTTCCATTTCAAAATATCATCGGAGTATTTAATCCGAATTCAAAGGATCGGATTTTGCTCAGTGCGCATTGGGATACAAGGCCCTTGGCCGATGAAGACCCCAATGCATCCAACCGCCCGGCCGATGGGGCCAACGATGGCGGAAGCGGGGTGGGGGTCTTGTTGGAGATTGCCCGACAGCTGCATGCCAATCGCCCCGGACTTGGCATTGACATCGTTTTGTTTGATGTAGAAGACGGTGGAGAAAGACGCGGTAACAGTGAAACCTGGTGTTTGGGCTCTCAATACTGGAGCAAAACCCCGCATGTTCCGGGATACAAAGCCCGATTTGGCATATTGCTCGACATGGTAGGCGCGAAGGATGCAGTATTTCCATATGAATTGCATTCATTGGATTTCGCTTCTGACTATGTTTATCTGGTATGGCAGACTGCGCAGTCACTGGGATATGGCAATTTCTTTAGAAATGAAAAGGGAGGCCATATCACCGATGATCATTATTACATCAATTCCATCTTAGGGATTCGCACTTTGGATATCATTCAGTACAATACCAACAGCGATAACGGTTTTGGTGAATATTGGCATACCCAGAACGACAACATGAGCATCATCGACCGCAAGACACTGAAGGCCGTGGGGCATACCGTGATTGAAGTGATTTATCGCCAGAACAACGCAGGGAAATAGAATTATCAAAGAGATTTGCTAAATCTATTCCTGTCCTTTCTGGTAATTGAAGGTCGCCTTGGAGTTCGCATCGGGGTGGCCAATATGCCTGAATACAAAAACGACCTTACCGGTTGGGAAATGGGAATTTTCCCATCCTGGGTTTCAAAAGACAATAGTTTGAGCGGAGCATATTTTAAGTGGTGGTGGATTCTGGACCTCTACAGTTCAGAAAAATAAGCTTACTTACCATATTCTTAAAAGGCTTGCAGATTGCAGGCCTTTTTTTATGCTATTTTCGTTCCATGAAATCACCCATCACCATTGCCCTTCACGGCGGTGCAGGCACCATCCCCCGCGGCACCCTGAGTCAAGAAAAGGAAAAGGAATATATCGATGCACTTTGTGAAGCAAGGGATCGGGGTTATGAAGTACTGGCTTCCGGTGGAAATGCGCTCGATGCGATTACAGTGGCCGTTCAATCGCTGGAAGATTGTCCGTTGTTTAATGCAGGAAAAGGAGCCGTATTTACCCATCAGGGAACGCATGAAATGGATGCCTCTATCATGTGTGGCAAAACCCTCGATGCAGGGGCGGTTTGCGGGGTGAAAGGGGTTAAAAACCCGGTTTTACTGGCACGCACGGTCTTAGAAAAAAGCGATCATATCCTATTAGCCACTTCCGGGGCCGAAGAATTTGCGCGGCTGCACGGTCTGGCTTTCGAAAAGGAAGAATATTTTTACAATGCATTTCGATATGGTCAATGGCAAGAGGCTTTGGCCTCCGGTGATGTACGCATGGATCACTCCTTGCCCACCGAGTTTAAAACCGGAACCGTCGGCGCCGTAGCCTTAGATATGCATGGACATTTAGCGGCAGCTACTTCTACCGGTGGCATGACCAACAAGAAATTCGGTCGCATCGGAGATTCCCCGATCATTGGTGCCGGCACCTATGCCAACAATCTTACCTGTGCCGTTTCTTGCACCGGTCATGGCGAAAAATTCATCCAGGCGGTAGTGGCGTATGACATCGCGTGCTTGATGGAATATGGAAAAATGAGTCTCCAAGAAGCCTGTGAAAAGGTGGTCCTTGAAAAATTGGTGAAAATAGGTGGGGAAGGCGGTTTGGTGGCTGTGGATGCAGCCGGAAATGTTCAACTTTGCTTTAACTCCGAAGGCATGTATAGGGCCTTTCGAAATTCAAAGGGTGAAAGTCAGGCGCTGATTTACAAGATATAATACCTAGCGGCAATCAAATAAAATGGACGTTAATTTTTCTTCGATTAGGGCTTACCAGCCCTATAACCTGGTTTTACTTTCTTTCCTTGATGAAAGAAAGTAAACAAAGAAAATCAAGAACGAAATCCAACCACTTTTCTTTTCTTGTCGCACAAACCCCTCGCCTCCAAGCCGAAAAAAAAGCGGTTCGCTCATTTCGTTCACACCCACCCGCAGTTTTCGATACTATTTAATCATTCAGGTCGTGTTGATGCCTATCATTAATCTATGTCGTAAATCATAAAAACCTGCAAATCAAACGTTTGTAAAAATATGTCTATGATAGTAATTTATACTTCCTCCGCTTTTTTGCTCGCCTCAAATTTGCGATTTTTGATATTGTAATGGTTGCCACGGCTCATCATGTGGACCAACATCCCATCCACAGAAATGGGTGTGCCGAATTCAATATCGCCGATGTTGTTATGCGCGATATTCCTTCCATCCAATATAAAAACGGCTCCTGAACCAATGGCCTCTAACTCTTCGCCATCTCTTACAATCACACCCGTGTCTTCACCCAAACCAATACCGATTGTGCCCGGATTGGCAGCGACGGCTTGTGCTAAACGAGGGAATCTGCCTCTTTTATTAAAATGGGAATCAATGATTACGCCCGGCAGAAATCCAAGGCCTGTGGTGATTTTGACTTCTCCTTTTAAGTGTGCACTGCTGGCGTTTCCTTCATAAATCATGGTTTGGCTCATCGCCATGGCGCCTGCACTGGTTCCGGCGATGATGAAATACTCATTCCTGTATTTTTCCATAATTACATCCAGAAAGTCGGTGCCGCCAAAAATGGAAGACAATCTCAATTGATTGCCTCCTGAAAACATCAGGCATTTGCATCGAATCAACCTATCCATATATTCGGGATTGGCCACTTCTTCGCGATTTCGAATCATCATGTGTCCCACATGCTTTCTGCCCAGTTTGCTGAAAGCATCCTTATAGTTCTCACCAACTTCTACAGGAATAGAGCTGGCTGTGGTAATCACTTCAATGGGTGCTTCCGGATCTCCAATCAGTTTAACGATAGTGCGCAAAATGCCCTCTTCGAAAAAATTGAGGTTATTGCGCTCTATGATCCCTTTTTCGAGATCAGTGCCTTTGTCTTCAGCACCGCCAACCGGTATCAATATGCCTTTTGGTTTGGTCATGTTTGAGTAACTCAAGTCTTGGTAATGCACAAAAGTAGGGTATTCAAGGTTTTTATAGACGGCTATGCCATGATATAAACCACAGGATTTGCACATTTTTACGGCTGACTCAAAACCGCACCTTCAAAAATGACCTTGCCTTATGAAGCTAATCGCTCAATTGTGACAGAATTCTTTGACTTTAAATGCGAAATTTTGGTTAATGGCTTTTGAATTTGAAGACTGAGGCAAAAATGAGCAGAATCTGGCCTGCGGGTGGGAAATGGCCTTATTTGTCTTTTCGTGATCCGCTTGGTTATGGAGGCGTGAAAACCAATCATCCTATTGAGCAGATAATACAGCGATGGGCGAACGCCGTTGCTATTTCAGTCTCCTTTATTAATATCGGCTCACTTCGGAACATAGGTAACCCAAATAAATATAAGAAGTGGCTCCCATCGTGGAAAGCGCCGAAATGGCCTTAGCGGATAGAAAAGAGAAATACAGCCTTGACTTTTTTTGCTTCGTTTTTTTTGTCAAGAAAAAAAATGAAGTGGGGGGGCAATGCATATTTTCATTGCAAAATGATGTTTGGGCAAAGCCCTGAAAACCGTATTATTCAACAAAGTCAATCATTCTAAATGGCAAAAGTCATAAATTGGCGGTTATACCTGTTGCATTAAGCTATTTATTGGTTAATTTTACTTTTTCATGCAGCCTTTTCACATGATCTGTATCTAAATAGAAATAAGTGTTGCAACGCTTTAAACTCAGCTTCATTCTGATGATTTTCTTGATAATAGGAAGTCAAGGGAGGTCGCGTGCCCAAACCGACATGCATGGTACCGAATTCTGGTGTTCGTTTATGAACAATGAAATGGGAAATACCACCGGTAGATTTTACATCACCGCTGTACAAAATGCCACGGTGACCATTGAGAATTCATTTCGAAATTTCAAAATGGTGGTGAATGTGCAAGCCAATAAACTCACCTATTGTGATATACCCGATTCCATCGCGAGACCCCGGCTGTTAGAGAAAAAGGAGCGCACAGGATTGCACATTCTTTCTGACAAGCCAGTTTGCATTACCGCAGCCTTATTTGAGGTGCATGCCTCCAATGCTTTTGTGGTCATTCCCCTCAAAAATGTGAGTGTCGGAGAGAAGTTCATTGCCGCGCATGGATTAGCAAAGAGTAAAAATCAGATACAACTTTTAGCCACGGAAGATTCGGTAGTCTTTAAAGTAAACTTAGTCGCAGGGAGCACCGGTAAACATAAATCGAATGTGCCCTTTACCCTAATCCTGAATCAAGGAGAATCCTATTCTGTGGTGGCTGATACGGGCGATTTCAGTGGGTCAGTCGTCGAAATTCTAAATAAGAAGAAGGGACTGGTTTATATCGGAGATAAAAATCTCGCTACGCATTATGGTGGATGTGCCCACCGTTCTATTGTTACCCAACTCAACAGCATCGATTGGAGTGACCGCAGATTTGTGGTCATGCCGCTATTCGGACAAACCAAAGGATACAAACTCAAATGTGTTTCTCTCGATACGCACCTGTGGGTAACGGTGAATGGATATAGCCACTTCATTACCAACAGAGACTCGAGCATAGAGCTGGATATTCTCAATGGTGATTCAGTCTTGCTCGTGACCGCCGATCGGCCATTTCTCTGCTTTCAAATCATGAAGGGAGGCGGCAAAAATGGATTTTATAAACTTTCCAGTGGAGGACACCCAGGCATCATTCAAATTGCCGGATCTTCCCATTTAACCAATGAATCTCATTTCGTTTCGCTCACGAACACCAAAATAAAGGACCATTTTGTTAGTATTTTAATTGATAAGAGAAGTCGGGATGCAGTAACCCTTGATCAACATAAAATTCCACCCGAAGATTTTCTGGTGGTTCCGGATGATACCAATTATTATTATGTGAACCGTTTAGTGAATGAAGGAGCACACTTGCTGAGATCGTCTTATGGACATCAAGTGTATGCCTATGGAATTGAGGTTAGCAGCATTGCTGAATCCTACTTTTATTTTGCAGGTTTCAAATATCCGGTCATCAAATCGAAACTTGCGGATTCTACCGTAGCCTACGATTGTCGGAATAACCGTATTTATAGTCGCATTAAAACAGATCTCAACAATCCGTACAATCTGCCGGTGAAGCAGGTTAAATGGTTCTCAGACTCGTTCACTGTTAAAGATGGGGCTTATTTTTTCGATGCCCCTTTTGTGGCAGGGCAAACGTATCGTTTTACCGTACTCATTTATTATGAGGGATATATCGACACTTTAGAAGAACAATTTACCTTCAATTTTCCTGAGTTTAATCCGGTGTATGATTTTACCCTGTGTAGAGATTCCGTGATTTTCAAAATTGATAATCCGTATTTTTCTCAGATTCGTTGGAATGATAACAGCACCGCACGATCTTATAATGCCAAAAAGGAAGAAAAGGTACTTGTTAGCGCCCGGGATACTTCCGGGTATTGTTCGTTTTCAGATTCAGCTGATGTACAAGAAGTCCAATTTGTGCGACGCATGTTCATTGACACATTGTCTGATTGCCATGTGAATAACCTGTTCCGAATCCGAGATGAATCCACTGTCTTGAACGACAGCATTCGTTTGAGGGTCTGGAATTTTAAAGGAGCAGTAATCGCTTACGATACCAATTTGATAGAATATCACTTTGATCAACCCGGAAAACCGGTTCTGCATCTGGATCTTTATCTTCAAACATCTCAGAAAAAGTGCCGGATGGAAATCCCGTTTCGAGTGCATTGGAATACCTATACCCGGGCAGATTTCGGTGGAGAAAGATTCTGTACAGGCGATACCGTCACGGTGGTGGATAAATCCTTTCCCTGTTGCGATAGTGTAGCTTCTTATTCTGTGCATTCAGACGGTATGTCGATCACATCAAAGCTGAAAACACAGAAATTTCAGGTTACTTTCGACCCCATTCCGGGCACCGGTTTTAAAACATATTATTATGTGGTAACCAACGACAAAGGTTGCAAGGATACCATGAAAAAGGAAATCATTGTGATGCCCGATGCTGAAGCAAAAATTTCGCAAACTGATTCGGTTCAAAAATGTAAGACCCTGGCGCGCTGGAATTTCATTCATAACCGCAATGAATCGCTCACCGGTCCATATGCTGTGAAATGGTTTTTTGGCGACAGCGCAATGGGTGAAAATGATGCGTATAGAAACTATCGATTCACCAAAGAAGGCATACATGCCGTAAAGTTAAAGACCCAAACCGGGTTCGGATGCATCGACTCATCTATTACGTATGTGTCGGTACTCCCTGAAATTGAGGCATCTATTTCACCCGATACCAATTTTGCATGTTTAGTTGTCCCTGAGCTCGAATTCACAGTCCGGGCAGCACATCCTTTGCCCATCACATACAGTTGGTTTAAAAACAATGACAGCATTGGGAGTGATTCCTCCATCATCATTCAACATGCTTTTGAAAATGAATTTAAAATCAGTTTGATGGCAAAGTCTGAAAATCCGTATTGTCAAACTGCTTTGCTGGAGCGTTGGGTGAACTATCGCCAAAATCCACAAGCAAGCATGCAACTTTCTGATTCCGTGCTTTGTGCGGAAACAGAATTCACCACCGCGCTGAACACTTCTGCCGGCAACCGTCCCGCAAAAACCGTCATCTGGAAATGGGATGGAAAAATAGATACCATCGCTTTGTTAAAGGATATTGGATTTGATAAGCCTGGTGTGTATTCCATAAAACTTCAAATCACCGACACCGCAGGTTGTGTGGATTCAGTGATCAGAACCGTGGAAGTTTTTGATCCGAAACCGATCACTATCGTCATAGATGACAGTGTACTGTGTGAATCTCAAGATATCAGCGCTTTGGCGATGCATCAGGCACCCAAAATAAAGTGGTTTTTGAATCGAATCTTATTGGCTGATACCACCGACAATTTGGTGTTAGGGCCCAAACCCTCCGGTGTGTATGGACTAAAAGTCATGTCCATCTCTGCACAAGGTTGTCCATCGGCTGATTCAACGACCTTCCGGATCAAAACGGCACCCATTGCGGGTTTCACCCTTTCTGACGATACAGCCTGTTTTGATGCCTATAATCTTGAAGTTAAGAATACGGCCTTTTCACCCGATGACCCTATCTTGGCATATACATACCGGTCTGATGCCGGCATTCTTGGAAATAATGTTGATTTCACGTTGAGCAAGAATTTACGGCAGGCAGTCAATGTGATTACCCAAACAGTCATAACCCAAGAAGGGTGCATAGACTCATTCAGCCGGGAGGTTTTTCTGTTAGATTGGTTGCCACCCTCCATCACCGGTGATACCATTTGTGTCGGAGAAACAGCCTTGTTAACTGCCGTAGGAATGCTTCAACCGGGCGTTGTGCGTATGCTTTGGCATAGCGGTGACGGATATCGCGTTGAAGGAACGGTTTTGAACCATGTTTATCCCTATCCCGGTAAATATTCACCCCTGTTGGAAATCTTCAGCAAGGAAGGATGTGTCGCCGCAGATACCCTAATAGAGGGCATGGTGGTGTATCCTACGCCGATAGCAAAGTTTACTTCAAAAAGCATCCAACAAGATGACAATGTGCTGTTGGAATTGTTGGCGGATGGGAATCCGGATGATGTGAATACCTGGACGGTTGGAAGTAATGGGGTTTATTCCGGCAATTCGGTGCGGGTAGGTTTTGATAAGGGCTTTACCGATTATGTAAAGCTGTTAAAAGTGAACCGATTTGGCTGTGCAGATAGCATCCGTGAATTTATTGAAGTGTATCCTTTGGTGAAATGGCAAATTCCCTCCGCGTTTAGTCCGGGGAATGATTACCTCAACAATGGATTTGGACTTGTAATTACAGAAGGGGTAAGTGAATTTCACTTTCGTATTTACAATCGCTGGGGAGAATTGCTTTTTTATTCCAATAATCCGGCTGAAAAATGGAATGGTTTATATAAAGGCGCGTTGGTTCAGCCCGGCATATATTCATATCTTTTCGATTTCACATACGGAAAAACCTCCAAACAGTATATAAACGGTACGGTTCACGTGGTGAGGTAGGACTACAAAGTCGTCGTTTTTAACTTTATTCAAGGATAATTTAACGGATGCTTTCCAAATCCCTGAAAATTTCATTATTTGAACATCTTAATGCACTCAATTAAAACCAATAAACCATGAAAATCCTCGATATTAAAGTAATGAGCGGCCCCAATTTTTGGTCCGTGAAAAGACACAAACTCATTGTGATGTTGCTCGATTTGGAAGAATTGGAAGAGAAACCTACCGATAAAATTCCGGGCTTCTACGAACGCATGAAGGAGATTATGCCGAGTTTATACAACCACCGTTGCAGTGAAGGTGGTCTAGGTGGATTTTATCATCGCGTAGAAACGGGTACCTGGATGGGGCATGTCATAGAACATTTTGCACTCGAATTGCAAACCCTGGCGGGGATGGATTGCGGATTTGGACGAACCCGTGAAAGTGATATAAAGGGAGTTTACCATGTAGTGTTTTCCTATTATGAAGCCAAGGCGGGCGTGTATGCCGCCAAAGCTGCTGTAGAGATGGCTCAATGTCTGATTAACAACGAACCTTTCGATCTTCAAAATGCTATTCAAACCCTGCGTGAAATCAGAGAACGTGAACGTTTAGGCCCATCTACCGGGTCGATTGTGGATGAAGCCATCAAAAGAAGAATTCCATATATTCGTTTAAACAGATATTCCTTAGTCCAGTTGGGTTATGGAAAGAATCAAAAGCGCATTCAGGCGACTGTAGCCAGCACCACGAGCAGCATAGCCGTTGAACTCGCCTGCGATAAGGAAGAAACGAAAAACATTCTTGAAGCATCGGCCATACCGGTGCCTAAAGGGATTATTGCTGTGGATCATGATGACCTGAAAGCGGCGATTGATAGAATCGGATACCCTATTGTTACCAAACCGGTCGACGGGAATCACGGCAAAGGAGCCACCACCAACATTCAAAGTTGGGAAGAAGCCGTTGAAGCATTTGCTGCTGCTCAAAAACACGGAAGAAGGGTGATTTGTGAAAAGTACATCACCGGTTTCGACCACCGAATTCTGGTCATTAATTATCGCTACGTGGCTGCGGCCATTCGAACTCCGGCCGCGGTAATGGGAGATGGAAAGTCGACCATTCAAGAATTAATTGACTTGGTGAACAGCGACCCGCGTAGAGGGTATGGCCATGAAAATGTGCTCACCGAAATTAAAGTGGATGATTTTACGCGTAATATTCTCTTTGCAAAAGGTCTCACCCTTGAATCGGTGTTGCCCATGGGTGAAGAACTTTGGCTCAAACCGACCGCCAATTTAAGCACGGGCGGAACGGCTACCGATATCACGGATTTAGTGCATCCGGCCAACGTTTTTATGTGTGAGCGGATCGCCCGAATTATTGGTCTCGATATATGTGGAATTGACATCATGGCGCCGGATTTATTGGTGCCTATTACAGAAAATGGCGGGGCAATTTTAGAGGTGAATGCAGCACCTGGCTTTAGAATGCACCTCGATCCAACAATGGGATTGGCAAGAAATGTCGCAGAACCGGTGATTGATATGTTGTATCCTCCGGGCACTTCTGCACGCATTCCCATTATTGCCGTTTCCGGTACCAATGGAAAAACTACGACCACCCGTTTGATTGCTCACATCGTAAAACAGATGGGCCATAAGGTAGGATTTACCACAACCGATGGTATCTATATTCAAAATAGAATGATGCAACAAGGCGATTGTACTGGCCCTGTTTCAGCCGAATTTGTTTTAAAGGATCCTACCGTCGATTTTGCCGTACTGGAATGCGCCCGTGGCGGATTGCTCAGAGCCGGATTGGGTTTCCATAATTGCGATGTTGCTGTGGTGACCAATGTAGCAGCCGATCACCTCGGTATGCAAGGAATTGACACCATTGAAAAACTGGCAAGGGTAAAGGCGGTTGTTCCACAAACAGTTTTCCCTGAAGGATATAGCATACTAAATGCAGATGATGACTTGGTTTATGCCATGCGTGAACAGCTTGAATGCAACGTGGCTTTATATTCTCTGGATGAAAACAATCCTCGAATTAAGGCCCATTGTGGTGAAAATAAGCTCGCGGCTGTTTATGAAAATGGATACATCACCATACTGAAAGGAGCCTGGAAAATTAGGGTCGATAAAGTAAGCAACATTCCACTGACCTTCGATGGGAAAGCGGTTTTTAACATCTACAACGTTTTGGCGGCTTCATTGGCGGCCTATGTGCGCGATTTTAAAATTGAAGATATCCGACTTGCATTGCAAACGTTCGTGCCTTCTCCGGCTCAAACTCCGGGAAGAATGAACTTGTTTCATTTTAGTAATTTCACCGTAATGCTCGATTATGCCCATAATTCCCATGGAATGCGTGCCATCGGTCAATTTGTGAGTCAGATTCATGCTTCTGTAAAAGTAGGAATTATTGCCGGTGTGGGCGATCGAAGGGATGAAGATACCATCCAATTGGCTGAAGAAGCTGCCAAGGTATTTGATGAAATCATCATCCGTCAAGACAAGAACCTGCGTGGTAAAACATCCGATGAAATCATTCGGCTGATAGAGATTGGGGTGCGCAATGTCGATCCCAATAAACCGGTTTTGATCATTAAAAAAGAGAGTGAAGCCATTGAATATGCCATTTCGAATGCCGTTAAAGATTCATTCATAACCATCATTAGTGATGTGGTTCCGGATGCATTGGAACAGGTGCGCGAACTAAAGGAAAAGGAACATGATTTACCCATGAGGGCTTAAAAGCATGAAGGTTTAAAAGAACCGCTATGAAAAGGATTTGGTTGGGTATGATGTTGTTATCGACGCTGATGGCTTGCATGGATAAGCCCACCGGAGAATCTGACGACGCGCAGGTTGCGTTGAACGAATTGGTCTTTGATCGATTATATGTAACCGATGAATCTGCAGCTGGTAAGGTTCTGTTTTCCGATTCAAAGTCTGCGTGGAAAGGCACGGTTCATCAGCAAAATGAGCATCTCTATCTCGAATCAAAGATGCCCGAAGGATTTGTGATTCCGGATGATCCGGACGCCCCGGATACCCTGCCGGCCAAGGTGAAGAATTTGCAGGTTTTTGTGATGATAGCCGATGCTCGGGGCAATGTGATTTTTGAGCAAAGAGCCACGGGTGATTTGAGTAAAATCAATACATTTCGATATGATTTGCCCGACATGGCCTTCAGAAAGGTTGCAAAAGGGCCCAAAACCTTCCAGTGCAAAGCGAGTTTTCATCTTGAAGGGGTTCAAGGCTCTAAAGTCGGATCGACTTTGGCAGAATGGAGTTTTGAAATAAAACGTGAAATTCCACCCATTTACAAGACCATTGTTTCATTCAGTGAATTCAGGTTATCAGATGTTGTTTATGACAAAAGTAAATCGAACAATGATGGTTTGGGAAATCCACTTCCTGATTTATTCTGGACCTTCAAATCGGAAGGATATGATAACTTTAAGAGCAGCACTTTTGAAAATTCGAACCCGTATTTTGTAGAAAAGTTGACTTTCAATTTTTATCATATCCAAAAAGATGCGCCTCTGTTAATTCAGGTTTGGGATGATGATTACACCAGCCTCAACGACAAACTCGCGGAGTGGAATGGGGCCTTGTCACAAATTCAGGCAGATACGTATAAAGACCTACAAGTGAGAGGATTAGATTACTTTAAAATCCATGCCGGAAAGAGTGTAATTTGTAATCCATAGAGAATTAATTCGAAAGGGCGACATTCGCACCCATAATTCAATGATATGGCCCGCATTTTCTTTTATCTTGTTTTAAAGCCACTTTCACTGTTGCCCCTTGGGGTATTATATGTTTTAAGCGATGTTTTGTTCTTTGTTATATACCATTTGGTGAAGTATCGCCGACGGGTGGTGCATGAAAATCTGGTGAAATCATTTCCCGAAAAAACCCGTTCTGAAATTACCGTCTTAGAACGCGATTTCTACAGTCATTTGTGTGATTTGGTGGTAGAGAGCATTCGCTTATTTTCTATACCGGAAGAGGAGGCCAAAAGGCGTTGTCGTTTGATCAATCCTGAGTTGTTGGATCCCTTCTATAACAAAGGTAGAAGTGCCTTGGTGGTGGCCGGGCATTACAACAACTGGGAAATTGGGGGAACTGTTTTTCCATTGTTTACCCGTCATAAAGTGATGGGCATTTATGCCCCGATGTCAAATGCCTTTTTCAATGATCGGTTTGTGGAAACCCGCGGCCGATTCGGACTCAAGCTCGTTTCTAAAAAAGTTGTCACAGATTGGTTTCGCGATAATATCCATGAACCGTGGGTTGTTTTGTTTGGTGCCGACCAGAGTCCCACCCACAGCAAAGTGGTACACTGGACCCAATTTTTGAATCAGGAGACGGCAGTCATGCTCGGTACAGAGCGTTATGCCCGGGAATACAATTATCCGGTTGTGTATGTATATGTCTCCAAAATCAAGCGCGGGGTGTACCAGATGGAATTAAAATTAATCTGTGATCAATCCGAAGATACCGAACCCGGATTCATCACCGAAACCCATACCCGTTGGCTGGAAACCCAAATCAGGGAAAACCCGCAATATTGGTTGTGGACCCACCGGCGGTGGAAACGCCGCCGGTAGGGGCGAATCGCCATCCGCCTCCACCAACCACAACGGATGGCAGAAAACTATGCCAAAAATTTATACCGTGGTCTGCCATTGGTCAATACCCTGAAATGCAGCCTAAAGCCGTTCCGAAATATTTAAAAACCGACCCTATTTTGCCTCACAATTCCATATCATTGCGGCAGATTCTAAAATTATGAAACCACCTGTTGCAAAGAAAATTCCGCATACCATTTCTCTTCACAATGACCATCGAGAAGATCAATATTATTGGCTGAATGATCGAGAAAATGCGGAAGTGATTGCCTATCTGGAAGCAGAAAATGCCTACACCAAGGAAGTTCTGAAGGATACAGAAACCTTTCAGGAAGAGCTTTTTCAAGAAATCAAGGGGCGCATTAAACAAACGGATGAATCCGTTCCCTATAAGAAGAAAGGTTATTGGTTCTACAACCGATTTGTAGAAGGCAAGGAATATGGAATTTACTGCAGAAAAAAAGGCAGTATGGAGGCGGAAGAAGAGGTATTGCTGGATGTGAACCTCCTTGCCGAAGGAAAATCTTTTTGCCAGGTGGGTGGATTGAGCATCAGTCCGGATCACAACTTGCTGATTTATGGGGTGGATTTTGTCGGTCGAAGACAATTCGACTTATATTTAAAGGACCTTCAATCGGGCGAAATACGTGCCCTGAATATAGAAAATACGGCCGGAGGGGCAACCTGGGCCAATGATGGATTGTACTTTTTCTATACCGCCAAAGATCCGGTAACCCTAAGAACGGATAAGATTTACCGAAGTCATATTCATACCCTTGAAGCTGTTTTGGTGTTTCATGAAACGGATGAAACCTTTTATACGCATATCGGCAAGAGCAAGTCAGAGAAATTCCTGATTATCGGCAGCGGAAGTACGTTGACCTCTGAAATGCAATATTTGAGTGCAGATGACCCATTGGGCAGTTTTACGATTTTTCAACCCAGAATCCGTGGACATGAATACAACGCTGCGCATTTTCAAGACCGTTGGTATGTGGTGACCAATCATGAAGCCAAAAATTTCAGGCTGATGGAATGTCCACTTGAAAAAACGGGAATGGAAAACTGGAACGAATTGGTAGCACATCGCGAAGACACCTTGCTCGAAGGGCTCGAATTGTTCGAGCATTTTATAGTATTGGAAGAAAGAACCCTCGGACTCACGCAATTGCGCATCCGGGATCAACGAACAGGCCATGAACACTACCTGAATTTTGGGGAGGAAACCTACAGCGCAGGCACAGGAACCAATCCGGAGTATGAAACCGAAATCTTACGCTTTGGCTACACCAGCATGACCACACCGGGTTCGGTGTACGATTATCATATGGTAACGCATGAAAAGACGCTGATGAAGCAACAAGAAGTGGTGGGCGGTTATCATCCGGATGAATATCAAGCGGAACGCCGTTGGGCTAAATCATCGGATGGAACCTTGGTCCCGATGTCGATTGTTTACAGAAAGGATCAAAAGTGTGCTACGGCAGAGGGCAATCCGCTGTTGTTATACGGATATGGATCCTACGGACATTCGATGGATGCCTATTTCAGCGCTACCCGACTGAGTTTATTGGATAGGGGATTTGTATTTGTGTTGGCACATATTCGCGGAGGGGAAGATTTAGGACGAAAATGGTATGAAGAAGGCCGATTGATGAATAAGAAAAATACGTTTCTTGATTTCATCGCTTGTGCGGAGTTTTTATTGGAAGAGCAATACACTTCTACCAAACATCTTTTTGCGATGGGCGGAAGTGCCGGAGGATTGCTAATGGGAGCGGTTGTGAATATGAGACCCGAGCTGTGGAAAGGCATCGTGGCTCAAGTGCCCTTTGTGGATGTAGTCACCACCATGATGGATGACAGCATCCCGCTGACAACCGGCGAATTTGATGAGTGGGGAAACCCTTCAGAAGAAGAATATTATCACTACATAAAATCCTATTCACCCTATGACAATATTGAATCGAAAGCGTATCCAAATATGCTGATCACTACCGGTTTGCACGATAGTCAGGTTCAATATTGGGAGCCTGCCAAATGGGTAGCGCGTTTAAGAGATAGAAAAACAGATCAGAATCTGCTATTGCTCCAAACCAACATGGACGCCGGTCATGGTGGCGCAAGCGGTCGATTTGAACAGTATCGCGAAACGGCATTGGAATATGCGTTTATGCTGATGTTGGTGGAAGAGTTAAAAGGTACTAGGGGCTAGGTAAAAGGGATTAGGCATATGGTATTGAACGGCAACCCACAAACATCCGCGTTTTTTATTTCATCCGTTTATGGTTTGAGCTATGATTCATTTGATTGAATGATGAACATGATTTTTTATTGTCTGAACCGGGATTTTTGTAAGATTTAAAGATTACCAATATTTTAGTGCGTAATAAACATCCGTGATTTCCATTTATCCGCCTAATCCGAGATTCAGACAATCTACGCGATTCACAGTTTTACCACCACTTTCTTCATCACCCTACCTTCATTTTCTATGTTCAGGGTATAAACGCCCTTGGGGAGTGATTTGAGGTTTAGGGTGCAGGATAGCCCGTTGCAAGTGCTTTGCAGGATGGTTTTTCCTTGCGTGTCTGAAAGGGTCAACAGCGCATTTTGCAAGGGCTCAAGGGATGTAATAAATAACAGATTTTCCGTGGGATTGGGATAAATGTTGATGTCTTTGTCTATATCTTGGATTCCCACATTGAAATACACCTGTTTGCAAGAGGTTTGCGAACAGCCTTCGGTATTGATCACAGACAAGCAAACGGTATAAGTGCCACTGTCGGCTTTGTAGGTGTGCGATGGGGCTGAAAGATTGCTGCTGTCGCCATCGCCGAAAGTCCAGCGGAAGGAGGCGCCTGATGGGGTTTCGTTCGGGGTGAAGAAAACCGTTTTGCCGTTAGAGTTGTGGGTAAAGGAAGCTTCGGGCGATTCGATCACATTCACGGGTAAAGTGATGCTGTCGGCGCAGAAATCGTTTTGCACTTTTAGGGTCACCAGATAGGTTTTACTTTCGGAATGGTAGGGATAGCTATGGACAGGATTTTGTGCCGTTGAAAAGTTGCCGTCACCGAATTTCCAGAGATGGTCAGGTTGGTAAGTGAAGGTAGATTGATCGAGAAGGCGGAGGCTGTCGCCCTGGCAGATGTCGATACCCGAAAACAGCGCCTTTACGTGCCTTCCGGAGGGTATCCATTGGGTAAGGGTATCTCTGCATCCGGTATAGGAGATGACTTGCACCCGAACCGGAATCCAATCTGCCCCGCTCATTTTATTGGAAACAGATTTTCCGCTTAGCATCGTATCGGGGAAGAGCCAGTAAAAATCGTACCCATTGCCTTCGGGCTGTGTGCCGGTATAGTGAAAGGAGACAGAGTCGGGATTACAAACACCGGAGAAGGAAAAGTCCGCTTTGGGATTATCCTGAAAAGCGATGAGCACGGTATCAGCAAAGGCACATTGATGGAAAGTGTCATTTAAAAGGAGAGAATAAACTCCGGAGGTAGTCACTGCAAAAAGCGTGTCAACCAGCTCGGGTGTCCAATTTCTGGGTAATGAAACAAAGGTCGAAGGCACTTTTAATGGAATTGTATCTCCCACACAAGCCTGCAAGCCTTCAAACCCGAAGTTGAAGATCGGTGCAGGACGAACTTGAGGAACCAGGCTATCGGCAAAAACGCAATTGTTGGCATCGGTCACTTGTAAGCACAGCACAGAATCGGAAGTGTTGATGAACAAAAGCGAAGCAGCGGTATCGGTACGGAAAGCAGTTTTCCAGAGATAGGCAAAGGGAGGAGCACCTTGCAAACCAATCGGGGTGAAGGTGACTGATTCAGATGAGCAGAAGGAAGTGTCAGGCAGGGAAAAGAGGGAGAAGGGAGCCACGTTCAGGGTATCTTCCACCACCAACGGGCAACCGGCATAGTCGTTGGAAGCCGTAAGTCTCAATATCCATTTTCCGGAGTGCGGCAATTTAAAATCCGGGAATTTGCCTGTATGACTCAGTCTGACATTGTTCACTGAATCGATCATCTGCCAGTGAAAGTTCCACGTTCCGGGTAGGTCTATAAAGCTATCGACCGAAGCGGTGATTTGCCCACAGGATTTTAAGGCATGGCTATGCCAAACAGTGGGTTTTGGGCGGACGTAGATGAGGAAGGTACGGGCGTTAATTTGTAAAGGACCGGAGAAATTTGGATCCTTACTTTTCCATAAATCATTACTACAAGAAAAGGCTGTAAATCTATAGGGTTGTGAATGAATTTGATCCTGTTTTGTAATCCACTTAAAGATCGCCTTTTTATCTCTGGCGGTCAAATCGATTATATTAAAACTGGCACCTTTATCAACAAGGGATGAATCCCAAAAAAGCCATGCAGTGTCTAGGTTTAATGTACTTTGTGGCCACTTAAAGGCTGTTGAACTAATTGATATTTGAATGGAATCACCTGGGCATACCTTATATTCATAGTTTGATGATTCAACCCTTGGAATTAAATTCATTTGATTTTGATAGTAAGAATTCCACTGAGTAGGAATGGTTAGAAATTGAGAACCTAACAATATCATCTTATTTGATGAATCTATTCTATATTCATCATATTGGAATTTAAAATATGTAGATTGAATGGCAAGAATTGGCAGCAAAGGTGGATTTAAGAATTTAAATTTTGTTATAAGATCACCTGTCTTGGAATTAACGTGCAAACCATAAGGGGGATATGATTTGATGTAAGAATTACATTGCAGGCTATTTGGATTAGGACAATTGTGTGAAAGTGGATAGGCTAGTGAAAATGCATATTGCCAGGTTGCACGATTAAAATCGCTCAAAGAAATGTAAATTGAGTCTTGATCTTTTTCTTGAAAAGCCGGACTAAAATATTTTGCATCAGGGTTATTATTGTTGGGGAAACTTATAAAATTAATAATGCTAAATAATTTCGGAAAGGTAACTGATGAATTATTCGTATTTCGGCATTGATACAAATTGCCCGGATATACTTTTAAGTTTAATTCACAAGTATTTACTGTAAATGCAATGTTTGATACTTTCCAATCTACTCCTAATTGCGCTCTAAAGCGAATTGTCATTGAATCACAAAAAATTTTATTTCGCAGCACCAAGGTGTCATTAAGGGAAATCGAAAATGTTCTCACGAAGAATCTTGATCTGAAATTTTCCTTAATGGGTTGTTGAAAGCAAATAAATGGCGATTGAGCATAGTTGTATACCATAACTAGTTTTGTTACAATCTTTCGACTGCCAAAATTGCTTTGAATAATGGTTTCGCTTTTATCTATCGTCAAGCTGTCAATCTGGTCGTAACTCATGTTTTCATTTCCAATATTGACTTCATTGTCTAAATAAAAAATTTTAAAGTGCATTGAATCTTTATTTGACTCCCAGATTATGAAGCCTGAACTCTGCATGCACTGTGATTTATAAGGAATCAGCAGGAATAAGAAAACAAGAATCTGAAGGGTCCTCATTATTGAATTTTTAATATTCCATGACAAAAATAGTCAGAAATCGAACTTACACAAGTTTTGGAATGAAAATATGACAGAGGTTGAGGTTGAGGGAAAGGTTGAGGTTGAGGTTGAGTTGAGGTTGAGAGGTGTATAGGTTTGAGGGTCTAGAGTCTAGTCGATAAAATCTTGTTAATCCTTTAATCTTACAAAAATCCCGGTTCAGACAATTTTAGCTATAAGGTAAAAGGGGCTAGGTAAAATTCGTTGATTTGGGTCATGAACGAAGTATCGATTGAGCGATGAAATGATGCAGCGCTTTAGCGATGTAGAGATGGAATGATTGTATGGTGGATTGATGAGATTACCTAATAACAACAACATCGGTATGGTTTTCAGCCTAAAGATTAAACAAAAATGTGTTCTAGGGGTTTTCTCTTAAAAGTTTTGAAACAATTCAAAAAAGTCGCAAAGGGGCGAAATTTCAGAGTAACTAAAAGTGGGTCTAATTTCACAAATAAATCTGCTGTTTGAACCAACCCCCTCACAAAAACTTGAAAACACACCTATCACCAGCCACCCCTTTTTCAATTCATAATTTTTAATTCACAATTTCAACCCTTCACTTCCTCCGTCCCATCTGCGTGTTTTGCAAATCGACCTCGGTCTCTTGCATGCACCTGATCGTATCGTGGCCATGGCCATCCACCGAATTTGGTATCGTGATAATCTTGAAAGGCTTGTTGAATTTCTTCTTTGCTGTTCATCACAAAAGGGCCGTATTGAATGACGGTTTCGCCGATGGGTTTGCCCTGAAGTATCAAAATTCCGCATTCTTGTGCGCCGTTTTCAATCACTACATCCATGTCAGCGCGCAATTCAGCGGCATTATATAAGGGTATATTCTTGCCTGACAGTTGCAATGAAGCACCCTGATAAAAATATAAGGTACGGTTGATGCCCGGCGATGCTTTTGGCATGGTCCAAACTGCCCCCGGATCCATTTTGATGTTCCAAACGGCTACTTCGTGTTTCGGGTCGGCTGCCCATGAATTAGGCGGTGGGGTTGGCGCTGTTTTGTCGCCCAGCTTTCCTGCAATCACTTCTACAACCGTTTTGCGGTTTTGCGCATCTAGAGCTGTAAAGTGTGGGATGCTTTCAGCCCATAACATTTTGAAATGGGGTTCGACCATTTTGTTGGCAGCCGGCAGATTTAACCAGATTTGAAAAAGTTCCATCGGGTTTTCTACATCCTGTCTTAACAAAGGAAACATTTCAGAATGTTGCACGCCCTTACCGGCGGTCATCCACTGCACATCGCCGTTTCCATAACGTCCGGCAGCCCCGAGTGAATCGGCATGATCCACCAATCCTTTTCGAACCACGGTAATGGTTTCAAATCCGCGGTGTGGATGCCCGGGAAAACCCGGCACCACTTTGCCATGATACATCCTGAATCCGTCTTTAATGATAAAATCATCCCCCATGTGACGTCCGGAGAGGGAAGTGGCAGGTCCCATGGCTTCGTTGCCTTTGGGGAATGCATCTTCGTGATGCACACAGAAAAGAAAAGGGTCAGCGGTATCCCATTGAAATCCCAAAGGTCGGATGGTTTTTACAGGTTCCATATCTTGTTGATCATCATTTGTTTTAAGGGCCAAGGTATTCGAAATCGAATTCACCGGCAATGCAAGCAAAGAGGTAATGCCCAGTGAAAGCCGTCCTAAGAAGCTCCTGCGATGTAATTTATCTTCCGTCATGATTTTGGTTTTGTTAGACTTATCAAACGAATATAGGAAACAGTTGGCATAAAAAAATGTTCATACATTGAATTTGAGGAATGCTGTCAGAATCTGCTGGTTAAATCAACTTCCGGTGATTCACATTACAACTTCACTTTGTTTATAAAATGTGTACGTTTTTAGGGTCAAAGGCACCCTATATTTGCGCTTTAATAATTTTCTGACATGAGATTCAAAGCCATTGAAATTGCCATGGAACGCAAAACTGTTCCGGTAAATGTTCCCAAAGTTCCGGTAACTGAGTATTTTGCTTCCTACGTCTTTGATGACAAAGCCATGCGCAATTATCTCAGCAAAGAAGCGTATAAGGCGGTTAGAAATGCCATAGATGGCAGAGGTATAACCCAAATTGATCGGGAAGTGGCTTCACATGTGGCCAATGGAATGAAACGTTGGGCGATCGAAAACGGGGCAACGCATTACACCCATTGGTTTCAACCGCTCACCGGACTCACGGCCGAAAAACACGATTCGTTGTATGAGGCAGAAGATGGGGTGGCCATGGAAAAATTCAGCGGCAGCTCTTTGGTTCAACAAGAGCCGGATGCTTCGAGCTTTCCGAACGGAGGCTTGAGAAACACCTTTGAGGCCCGCGGATATACCGCTTGGGATCCTTCCTCACCGGCCTTTATTTACGAAAATACTTCGGGTAAAACCCTCTGTATCCCTACCATATTTGTTTCCTACAATGGCGAGGCCCTCGATTTTAAGGCGCCTTTGCTCAAATCTTTGCATCTTCTCGACACAAAGGCCACGGCGGTTTGTAAATTGTTTGATGAAAAGGTGAACAAGGTAACCGCCTCTTTAGGAATTGAACAAGAATATTTCCTGATTGACCGTGCCTTTTATTATGCACGTCCGGATTTGCTTCAAAGTGGCAGAACCTTAATCGGTTATGCACCGGCCAAAGGACAGCAGCTCGAAGATCACTATTTTGGAAGCATCCCTGATCGGGTGATCAATTATATGTATGACCTCGAAATTGAAGCATTAAAATTGGGCATCCCCTTAAAAACACGTCACAATGAAGTGGCACCGGGTCAGTTCGAATGTGCTCCGATGTTTGAGGAAGTGAATTTGGCCATCGACCACAATCAATTGTTGATGGATTTGATGGAGGAAGTGGCTCGCCGCCATGGATTTAAGGTATTGCTGCATGAAAAGCCATTTTCGGGCATCAATGGATCCGGAAAGCACAATAACTGGAGCATCAATACCGATACCGGCGTGAATTTATTAAATCCGGGTACTGATCCTGGAAACAACCTGCAGTTCATGACCTTCTTTATCAATACCATCAAGGCGGTACACGATCATGCAGATTTATTGAGGGCCAGCATCGCCTCTGCAAGCAATGACCACCGATTGGGAGCCAATGAGGCACCACCTGCCATCATTTCTATTTTCGTAGGTTCTACCCTCACCCAAGTGCTCAACGACTTTGAGAAAGGTAAAAAGAGCAGTGGCAAAGAAAAAATGAAGGTCATAAACATCGCCAAAATCCCTGAAATTCAGGCCGATAATACCGATCGTAATCGAACCAGTCCATTTGCGTTTACGGGCAATAAATTTGAATTACGCGCGGTGGGATCTTCCCAGAATTCATCTTCACCGATGTTGGTTCTTTGCACAGCAGTGGCAGATCAACTTGCTAAGTTTGAAAAGGAGGTGAAAGCGTCCATCAAAGCCGGCGCGAAAAAAGAGGAAGCAATCCATACCATTCTGAAGGGATATTTGAAAACTTCAAGAAGAATTCTATTCGAAGGCAATGGATACAGCGATGAATGGGTGGTAGAAGCTGAAAAACGCGGATTATCAAATTTTAGAGATACCCCTGTTGCATTGGATGCGTATATCAGCGATTCAACAACTGAACTGATGATGAGCAATGGCATTTTTTCTAAGGAGGAACTGCATGCCCGTTACGAAATTAATCTCGAGGCGTACATCAAACAAATCCAAATAGAAGGTCGTCTCATGGGGGATTTGGCTTTTACAAGGATTTTGCCAGCAGTGATTCGTTATGAGCAAATGTTGGCGGATGCCATCATCAAATTAAAGGAAGCCGGTCTAAAATCTTCAGCCGTGAAGCCTCATCTTGATTTGTTGGAGAATGTCAATGAAAATTTAGCTGCTTTGAAAAAGGAAGTGGATGAAATGACAGAACAGCGTAAAAAATCGAACAATATCGAAGACGCCAAGTTGCGCGCTTTAGCTTATTGCAATAAAGTGAAAAGTCATTTCGATAATATCCGATATCATGCCGACAAACTCGAACGTCTGGTAGATGATCGCATGTGGGAGCTCCCCAAATATAGGGAGTTGCTATTTATCAAGTAATTACTATCTTCCTATTTGGCGGGTGTTTTTAGCACCTTGAGTTGCGCTGATTTGTCTGAAAGGGACCTCGATTTCAGAAAATTTATTTGCAATTAGACATTTTATTGCTCATTTTTGGCGTTTATAACAACGTATTATATCACCCTATGCGAATTGGACGATTACTCCTTATATCCCTGATGGCTTCGGCCGTAGTTGTGTTGCATGGCTGTAAGGCTTCTATGAAGCGTGCCGACGAGAATATGAATCTGCATCAGTATGCTGTTGCCGGAGACATGTATGCCAAGGTTTATAAGGACAAGAAGACGGAAAAGGCTGATCAGATTAAGGCTGCATACAATGCAGCGGAATGTTACCGACTGAATCATAATAGCCGCGATGCCCTCAAATGGTATGCAACAGCAGAACGTAAGGGCATGAAAGACCCGGTAGTAGTTTTTAGAAAGGCAGAAATGATGATGCGGGAAGGTCAATATACAGAGGCCATCGTAGAATTTCAGCGCTATCAAAAAATGTCTCCCGGCGATCCGAGAACGGTACAATTTATTAAAGGTTGTGAAGTTGCGTTGACCTGTAAAGATAAAAAGACCCGATATATCATTGAAAACTTCAAGGTAGCCAATGAATCGAAATTCGATGACTTCGCACCGATGTGGGCAGATAAAAAACACAATACCATAATGTTTACTTCTGATCGTCCGGAAGGGGAGAGCAAAGAACAACATAAATGGACCGGAAGAGGATATTCTGATGTGTGGACGGTAGAGAAAAAAGGCAAAAGAGGAAGAGAAAAGTGGAATGCGCCCATGTTGGCAGAAGGGCTAAATTCTAAGTATAACGATGGGGTTGTAACCTTTGATGCCAAATACAGTGTGATGTACTTCACTCAGTGCAATGGGGTAAAAGGTAATGACAAGACTTGCAAAATATACGAAGCTAGGAGAAGAGGTAAGGCTTGGGATGTAAGTCCAAATCCGTTAGAATTTTGTAAAGATTCTGCCGCTAACTACGGTCACCCTGCACTATCTCCCGATGGAAAGAAACTTTATTTCGTTTCAGACATGCAGGGCAGTTATCAGGATGATAAAGCGAATCCGCTGGAAAGAACCAAGGATATTTATGTGGTAAATTATGTAAGTCGTGGTAAAACCTGGAGTGATCCCATCAATTTGGGCCCTGCGGTGAACACCACTGCCAACGAATTGTTTCCATTTGTGCATACCGATGGAACCCTTTATTTTTCTTCAGATGGACATCCGGGTATTGGTGGAATGGATATTTATTTCACAACCGGAAATACGCAGGAATGGACCACTCCCGAGAATATGGGTTGTCCGGTGAATTCAAAAGGGGATGATTTTGCCATCATTTTAGACGATACCAAAGAATACGGTTTTTTCTCTTCAGATCGGGCCAAAGGCGATGATGATATTTATGAATTCAGCATGACACCGATGGTTTTTATCTTGAAAGGAACCATCACCGATTGTGATAAGAAAACTCCGTTGGATGGTGCTTTGGTGACCATCAGCAATAATAAGGATACGTCAAAAGTTCGCATCACTACAGACCGCACCGGATATTATGAAGTGCCTTTAAGAGTGGGCATGAAGTATGAAATCAACGTTTCCAAAAGACAAGATTATTTCTACGATGCAAAACCAAAATTCGTGAGCACAGAAGGATTGGAGCAATCTGCTGAATTCATCAAAGATTTCTGCTTAAAGAATCAGTGCGACGATATCTTCGTGTTGCCTATTTATTATGGTCTTGACTCTTCCAATTTGCGTGCAGATTCGCGTAGAATCTTAGAGGAATTGGTAGAAACCCTGAAGAAATATCCAAAAATGAAAGTGGAGCTGGGTTCTCATACTGACTGTCGTTCATCTTTTGAATATAACCGTAATCTTTCTCAGCGTCGTGCAGACAGTGCGGTGGCTTATTTAATGGAAAGAGGGATCAATCCTTTCAGACTTGAAGCCCGAGGTTATGGTGAATCTCAACTCGCTAATAAATGCGAATGCGAAGACGCCAAAGTGGTTCCTTGTTCAGAAAGTGAGCATCAGGCCAACCGTCGTACAACGGTAAAGGTGGTGAATTGTAATTATGAGTTTAAAACAGAAACCATTGATAAAAACAACATCAATGAAGCCGCGTTGAATCCGATTGGTGGACCAATTTATAGCCCATTTCTGATCATGAAGCGGAAGGAATATATTTCTCAAAATAAAGACAGCATTGATAAAATTGTAGCTGTTTTTGAGGCAGAGGAAAAACGCAAGCAGGATGAAATAGAAAGAGCCAGATTGGCTGAGTTGTATGACATCATCACCATCTCCAAACAGCGTGATAAAATCTTGGTGGATGTGAATTTCGATAAGAAAAAGGTTAAGTTTTATTATAATCCGGATGCCATGAGAATGGAAATTCCACAAAACACAGTAGAGCAATTGCTTAAAGCCAAAGTGGTGACCATTGAAGATTTTTCTGAAGGAAAAGAGAAAATCCGCTTTACCGATGGCGCCAAGGTAACCAGCCGTTCATTCAAAGTGAAGGAAATGAAGTTGGGAGACGTTGTTTTCAAAAACGTTCGTTGCAAAATGGTGGAAGACGACAAGAAGCCAACTTTCGGCAACTCACTCTTCGATGATTATGACGGCGTAGAAGTGAAAGACGATAAATTGTTGTTGAAGAAACGAAAGGAATAAATGATATTCAAAGGTAAAAGCGGACTTCGGTCCGCTTTTTTTTTAGGGGTAAATAACCCTTCAAGGGTTTAAAACGCTTGAAGGGTTATTTACAAATTTGAAGTATCAACAAATAATAGAATCTTTGCAGCACAAAATCATCATGACAGACAAAGGCAGATACGACAAGCGCGGTGTTTCTTCACAAAAAGAAGACGTTCACAAAGCCATCAAAAATACTGACAAAGGCGTTTTCCCTAATGCCTTTTGCAAGGTAGTAGAGGATGTTTTGGGGTCAGACCCCGAATGGTGCAACGTTGTGCATGCCGATGGCGCAGGAACCAAATCTTCTTTGGCCTATATTTATTGGAAAGAAACCGGTGATATGTCTGTATGGAAAGGGATTGCACAAGATGCTATGGTCATGAACCTTGATGACCTCTTATGTCTTGGAGTAACCGGTCCTTTTTTAATGAGCAACACCATCGGTAGAAACAAGCATTTAATACCCGGAGACGTTATTGCTGCCATCATTGAGGGGATGGAGCAATTTTGTGCTGACATGAAAGCATTAGGCATTCAAATCATCTCAACCGGTGGTGAAACCGCAGATGTCGGAGATTTGGTGCGCACCCTCATCGTAGATTCGACCTTTACCGGGCGATTCAAAAGAAACCAAATCAAAGAAATTAATATCCATCCCGGTGATGTGATTGTTGGACTTTCTTCTCATGGTCAAACACATTATGAAAAGGAATACAATGCCGGTATGGGCAGCAACGGCCTGACCTCAGCTCGGCATGATTTACTGAATAAATATTATGCAGAAAAGTATCCTGAATCATATGATAACGGCACAGTTCCTGAATACATTTACTCAGGTCCGTTTCGATTGTTAGACCAGCCTGACGGATTGCCGTTCAATGTCGGCAAAGCCATCTTGTCACCAACACGCACTTTTGCTCCGTTTTTTAGCAAACTCACACAAGCGGAAATGGATGCGATTCATGGAATCATTCATTGTACCGGAGGCGGTCAAACCAAAGTGTTAAAGTTTTGCGGGAATGTGCATATCATTAAAGATAAACTAATGGAAATTCCTCCCTTGTTCAGACATATTCAACAAGCCTCAGGAGCCACCACCCGCGAAATGTTTGAAGTATTTAACATGGGACATCGCATGGAATTTTATACCCGTGCGGATAACGCTGAAAATTTAATAAATATAGCTCTAGGACTTGGTATACAAGCCCAAATTATTGGTAGGGTGGAAGATTCAAATGTCAAACAATTGACAGTTTTTTCAAATAATGAAAAATTAATTTGGAATTGATTTTAAGTTTTTATTACATTCGTTCACCCTATCGATTTGGGGGATTTTAGGAAAAAACAAAAAAATACCATAAAAATGAAAAAAGTTCTATTACTTCTAGCTATTTCGGCGTCTATGTTTATCATGTCTTGTGATGATCAAACGACTGCGCCATCCACTGACAACAACACCGGAACCACTGAATTCTTAGCTTCTATGGAGCCAAGCAACAGAAATGCAGTTTTGGAAGATTTTACAGGAGTTCGCTGCGGTTATTGCCCTGATGGTCACGTAAGAGCTAAAGCGGCTGCGGATGCTAATCCAGGTAAATTCTTCATTATTGCAGTGCACACAGGATCTTATGCTACTCCTGCAACAGGATGGGCTAATTTCACTACTCCTTACGGACAAGCTTTCAACGATCAGAGTGGTGTTGCAGGTTACCCTGCCGGTACTATCAATCGTGTAAAGGCTGCTGACATTGGATGCGCTCCACAAAAAACTGGCGGTATTGCTATGAGCCGCGGTGATTGGGCTAAAGGTGGCACTGCTATTATGGCAATGCCTTCTTATGTGAACTTAGGTTCAAAAGCTACTTTCGATGCAGGATCTCGCAAATTGACCGTAAAAGTAGATATGTACTACACAGGAGATGCTCCTGCTGCAGGAAATAACTTAAACGTTGCATTCCTTCAGGATGGTATCGTTTCTAAGCAGTCTGGTGGTGGAGATACGTATGTTCAGAATCACGTTTTGAGAGACATGCTTACCGGACAGTGGGGTGAGGTAATTGAGCCTGCCAAGACTGTTAAAACCTCTAAGGTTTCAAAAACGTATACTTATGACGTACCTCAAAACTTCAACGGATCTACCATTCCTCCGGGCGGTGGTGATGTTAAAATCGAAGATTGCAAACTCGTAATTTTTGTTTCAGAAGGTAAAACCAATATCGTAACCGGTATTGAAGTACCTATTACTGTAAAGTAATTTAAATAAGAAAATTCAATAAAGGCTGCCTCAAAAGGGTAGCCTTTTTTTGTATGCCCTACTCAGTTATGCCCATTTTAGCGGACTCTTTTATACACGGCATCGAGACCTTGAAACTTGCACTCGGCATAGTCCCCTCTCGAGAGGGGATTTAGGGGTGTGTCGTAACTAAAATACTTAAACCCATCTGCATCTAGAAACTGTCAAAGTGCGCATTGAGTTAAAAGCGTCATTGAATTTTACAACCTAATACGCCCTTGCAAACAGCACCCTTCTTTCTGAAGGTTTTCCACTGAATATACAGGTCCCTTTTTCGACATGTGCATCCAATGGAATGCAACGAATGGTGGCTTTGGTGGCTTCTTTTATTTTTTGTTCAGTTTCACCGGTGCCATCCCAATGCGCTGATAAAAATCCGCCCTTGGTGTCGAGCATTTTTATAAATTCTTCCCATGAATTCACCGGAGTGATATGAGCATCGCGGTAATCTGCTGCCCTAAGGTACATGTTGCTTTGGATAGCGTCGAGTAAATGAATGACCTTATTGGTGAGGTCTGCCATCGCAATGGTCATTTTTTCTTTGGTATCGCGGCGGGCAAGCTCCACCGTTTCGTTCTCGAGGTCTCTCGGGCCAATGGCCAGTCTCACAGGCACTCCCTTGAGCTCCCATTCGGCAAATTTAAAACCGGGCTTTTGGGTATCGCGGTCATCGAACTTAACACTGATGCCGTGCTTCTCCATATCTTGTTTGATGCCTTTGGCAATCACGGAGATCTTTTCAAGTTCCTCTAACCCTTTGTAAATCGGCACAATCACCACATGGATGGGAGCCAATTTCGGAGGGAGAACCAATCCTTCATCATCGCTGTGAGCCATGATGAGTGCACCCATCAAACGGGTAGAAACACCCCAGCTTGTAGCCCAAACAAATTCCTGTTTGCCTTCTTTGGAGGCATATTTTACGTCGAACGCCTTCGCGAAATTCTGTCCCAGAAAATGAGAAGTGCCCATTTGCAAGGCTTTTCCATCCTGCATCAATCCTTCGATACAATAAGTGTCATCGGCACCGGCAAATCGTTCATTTTCCGTTTTTACCCCTTTGATTACCGGAACCGCCATAAAAGTTTCAGCAAACTCCCGATATACTTCCAGCATTTTGGTGGTTTCTTCAATGGCTTCTTCTTTCGTGGCATGGGCGGTATGGCCTTCCTGCCATAGAAATTCAGCCGTTCTAAGAAACAGTCGGGTGCGCATTTCCCATCGCACCACATTGGCCCATTGATTAATTAAAATGGGTAAATCGCGGTAGCTTTGAATCCAATCTTTATAAGTGTTCCAAATGATGGCTTCGCTCGTGGGTCGAACAATCAGTTCTTCTTCGAGTTTTGCATCCGGATCCACCATTAATTTGCCTTTTTCATTCGGATTGGCAATGAGTCGGTAATGCGTTACCACCGCACATTCTTTGGCAAATCCTTCAGCATTTTTTTCTTCTGCTTCAAAGAGGCTTTTAGGAACAAACAATGGAAAGTATGCATTGCTGTGTCCAGTTTCCTTAAACATTCTGTCTAATTCATGTTGCATCTTTTCCCAGATGGCATAGCCATAAGGTTTGATAACCATACAACCTCTAACGGCTGAATGTTCGGCCAAATCAGCGTTGTTCACCAGATTATTGTACCATTTCGAATAATCTTCGCTTCTTTTTACTTTTTCGAATGCCATGGTATTAAGTGCGTTTTGGAATAATAGTTGTATTAAAATTGGAGGCAACAAAAATAAGGTTTAATCCCTGAACAGTTGCCACCCTAACTATGACAGAACTTAATACACATCCATTCAGTTTTGATAACGGTACCCGGAGCCTCATAGGATCTTTCCGGATGTTTTACAAACCCAAGATGAGCACTATGAAAACCATCGCTATTTTTCTTTCCCTTTCAATTTTCGTGGTTTCCTGCACTTCTGTGCGAACATTTGATGAAACCACCGCCAATTATGACGACATTTATTACAATCAGGCGGATGAAAAGGCCCCGGCACCTAAACCGGTAACACCACCGGCACAAGCGTATCAATTGAAAGAAACGCAACCGGAAACCCTTGTGATTGAGCCTCAAAGCCCTTCTATTCCAGATTCAGATCAATCAGATTTGTCTGACCGTCCGGTAACAGCCCAACAAAATGATCCGGGATATGCGGCGGATGGCAATTCCTATGAAGAGCATTTCGGAAGAATCAATGGCAACCGAAGCTACAACCGCGGATACAGCGACGGATACGAGGATGCCCTGGATGATCAATATTATGCGGGCGATCCCTACACCTATCGCACACCGGTTTATACCAATACCTGGCGCAGGGGTTGGAACCGTCCATATTACCGTAGCTATCCACGCAACAATATTTGGTTTGGATATTCACACCGCAGCGGATGGCGTTATGGTTATTCCTATGGTTGGGGCTATGATGGC
>JBIIVF010000093.1:0-9889 GCA_044339595.1 Bacteroidia bacterium | reverse complement strand
CTACGCCTTCACCGGTGATCCAATCACCAATCTGAAAAGGTTTGTCCATATAAATCATGAGTGACCCCAACAGATTTTTTATGGTATCCTGGGCGGCCAAAGCCAAGGCAAGACCTCCAATGGAAAGTCCGGCCAAAAGCCCGGTCACATTGTAACCCAAATTCTGTAAAACAAAAATAAGGCCGAGTGCCACCACTACCACTTTGGTCATTCTTCTTAACAATGGCACCAAATGAATATCTAACTTGCTCTCTGTTTTCTCTGCGATTCGGTCGAAATACAGCGCCAAAATATCCACCAATTTGTATAAGACGAATACAATTAAAATGGGGATGGAAATGTTAAAAGTAAGTTGCACATAATGTGAAACCTGCACCGGGAATTGAATCAGAGGAAACAACAACTTGAGAATTCCGAGCACCACAAGCAAAGCGGTAGGACCACTCACCGGTCGCAATAAGCGCAGGGCCATTTGTTCCTTGCCCAGGTATTCGATGAACTTGGTAACGATTTCGGCCACCAAAAATCGAAAGAAATAAAAAAAGATCGTTGAAAAGGCCAGTAAATATAGAAGTCCGATCCATTTCCAGTAATGAATATCCGCAAAAGTTCCCTTCAATTGGCGTGGCATCAGTTTAAGGAACCACGATGACCCAATGGGATACGCTTTGCCGTATAATTCATCAATTTTTTCGACCGTCATTTTACTGAATTTCCATACACCATTCACCTTTTCGAGATAAATATCCGATTCTTTCGAAAACGGAAAATAACGGTGAAGTTTTGATACCGTGTCTAAGAAATCAGCTTCGTCCGGTATCACTTCTTCATCCAGCAAATACCCTCTGGCATCGATATACTTTTTAAACAGGATGGCCTTTTCAATTTTTGAATTTCGACCCTTTACCTTTGTAAAATTGAAGGATTTAATGGCCCGATCCGGATAATATTGGTCGTCTTGAAGGTTGGCCATAAAGTTGACCATCGTTCTTCTCGGAGTGCTAAAATCATATCCCTGGGTATATTCGGAGGTATATTCAATTCCGAACACCGGAATAAAAAACAAAGTAAATAAAAGTGCGAAAAGCCTATTCATCTCTGCAAATTTAGTCAACCGATTGAAAAGGTATGATTCAAATAATCATAAAATATAAATCAGTGATGAGACCTTTAATCCTTTGAGCACGAGGCCCAATAGGAATCATTTAATAAGTTAAAATTTTAACGTCGTCGATTCATTTCAAACACAATTGACTATTTGACCAACGAATGATTAGGCATGATGGGGAAGAATTTGTTTTAAATCGACATCCTGTTTAACGAAATTTGGACGAATTAGATTTAATATTGCTTTCTCCTATGAAAAACGTACAAACCATTTTGGGATCCGGAGGCGTCATTGGTTCTCATTTAGCCCACGATTTGCTTCCATATACCGACAAAGTAAGATTGGTGCGCAGAAGCCATGTTCTTACCGACAGTCGTTTTGACCACCGTATGGCAGACCTGACGAACCCTGAAGAATTGTCAAGTGCGATTGAGGGATCTGATATAGTTTATCTTACGGCAGGAATTAAATATAGCTTGCCAGCCTGGCAAGAGCAATGGCCCCTGATCATGAAAAATACCCTTCAGGCTTGTCGGAATTTGAACGCCAAACTCGTGTTTTTCGATAATGTATATGCCTATGGACATGTAAACGGTTGGATGACAGAATCCACCCCTTATCATCCGAGCAGCGAGAAAGGAAAAGTGCGTCAGGCCATCGCCGAAATGCTGATGGATGCGGTGGATGAAGGGAAAATTCAGGCGATTATAGCCCGATCTGCAGACTTTTACGGCCCCAATGCGACCACCTCATTCACCAAAATGTTGATTTTTGATAAACTTACCAAGGGTAAGAAACCGCAGTGGATGGTGAACGATGAGGTTAAACATTCCTTTACTTACACCCCCGATGCGGCCAAAGCAGTGGCCTTGTTGGGCAATACTCCGGCTGCTTTTGATCAAATTTGGCATTTGCCAACTGATCATAATGCATTGAGTGGGCGAGAATTTATTGAAATGGCGGCAGAAACCTTTGATTCGGACAACAACGACTTTACAGTCTTAAAAAAGTGGATGCTGGCCCTTGTGGGTGCTTTCACACCATTGGTGAAAGAGAACATGGAGATGTTATATCAATTTGAATTCGATTACCTGTTTGATTCAACAAAGTTTGAAAAAACTTTTGGAATAAAGGCAACGACTTACAAACAAGGAATCATTGAGATTTTCAATCAGGTTAAAAAGAAAACCCAAACAACTTGAACATTTCTTTGTTCAACTACCTTGATATGTCAAAGGTCATGAAGGTAAAATTGAAAAGTCAGGAGGAAGACTTTTATCTCAATGAAAACGGATATTCTGTTTTCACATCCACTTTCTTAAAAAGAAGAGGTTACTGCTGCGGAAATGGTTGCCTTCATTGTCCCTATGAATATGAAGGAGTAAAAGATTTGGCGTTGAGAAAAGAATTGCAATCAAGAAAAATCCGCTAATCAGCCGGTAAAAGGATATTGCATGCAAACACTTTAATCAATTAAAAATTACGAATTAAAAATTACAGTAAGTACTTATAAATCAAGCCTTTTACCTAATACCTTTTACTTAATACCTCAATCTAACTGAACCGTATAGCCTTCACCGGAGAAATCCCGTTGACCATAATCACCGGAATAAACATCACCAACGAGCAGACCAATACGGTGCCGGCATTGAGCATTAAAATACTTTCAATATTAAACATGAATGGAACCGCATCCATATAGTAGATTTCCTCGTCGAGGTGAAAAATTTTATACCGTTCGAGCAGCCATCCTGAAAAAAGTCCAACCCCATTTCCAATCACCAAACCGGCCATCACCAATTTCAGGCCTTTTCTGATAAAAATTTTCCTCACCTGACGGTTCGTGGCACCAAGCGCTTTTAAAATCCCGATCATACCGGTTCGTTCAACAATCAAAATAAGCAAAGCGGTGCACATGTTAATGATCGCAACAATGATCATCAGTATAATGATGACTATGGCGTTGGTGTCTATTATTTCTAACCAATCAAAAATAATCGAGTTCAAATCAGCCGCACTCCTGGCTTTTAAGTTATAATCAATTTGCCGATTGACTGCTTGTGTGGTGAAACCCATCCTTTCAAAATTGTTTAGAACAATCTCATAACCCGAGATACTGTCATATCCCTGACCATTGATTCGCTGAATCATCCGCATATCGGCAATGACCGCTTTTTGGTCAAATTCTGCTAATCCCGTATTGAATACACCCGTAATCATCGGGTTTCGCATTCTCACCTGACCGTCCTGAATGAAATACACCAACGCAGTCATTCCGGTATCTAGTTTCATCCGTTTAGCTGTAATTTCAGAAATCATAACTTCATAGGAATCTTCATTTACTTTTAAGAAAGGAATCCTCCCCTTTGTTAAAGAGCCTTTAAAAAAATCCCATGAATAGGTTGAAGGAACACCTTTAAAATACAAACCTTCGATCTGACCTTCCCTTTGAAGAATACCGGCCTTGCCCGTGAAAGGATAAATATGTTTCACACCCGGCGTTGCGGATATCTTTTGCAGCAACATTGAATCAATTGGAATCAATCTTGCTTCTTTTGAGGAGTTTAAATCAAGACGACCAATTTGAATATGACCACCAAAGCCTACAATCTTTTGCCTGATTTCATCTTTAAAGCCCAAAACAATTCCTATGGACAAAATCATTACTGCCAAGCTGAGACCAATTCCGGCAACTGCAAATCGAATGATCAGGCGCGTGAAAGACTTGCCATTACTGCTTCCCATTCTTTTGGCAATGAATCCACTAAACCCCATAATAACTTGATCGATTAATTTTTCAAAAATGCACTATTTACCGTTAAACATATTCATTTTGTTCCTGTTTGGAGCGCTGAGTTGTCAGCATGTACCCGTGGGAGAAAACAAAACCAGTGATGAAATTTCTTCAGAGATTCAGTCCTCAAAAACCGAGAAAGTCTATCCGGGCGCCTTTCGCATCCAAGAATATTTGCCCTTGTTAAAAAACAAACGGGTTGGCATGGTGGTAAATCAAACTTCTACGATCCACCAAACGCATCTCGTTGATACTTTACTTCAATTGGGGGTGAATATCGAAATGATTTTTGCTCCCGAACACGGTTTTCGCGGAGATCACAGTGCCGGTGAACATGTAAAAAGTACCGTCGATGCCAAAACCGGTATCGATATACAATCGTTGTATGGTAATAAGAAAAAACCGAGCGCCGATATTTTGAGCAAGGTAGACATTGTGGTATTTGATATTCAAGATGTTGGGGTTCGATTTTACACGTATATCAGCACCATGCATTATGTGATGGAATCCTGCGCCGAAAACAACATCCCTTTTATAGTGCTAGACCGTCCAAACCCCAATGGCCACTATGTGGATGGTCCATGTTTAAAAACTGAGTATAAATCCTTTGTGGGGATGCATCCTGTGCCCTTGGTGCATGGAATGACCATTGGCGAATTTGCCGGGATGATTAATGGAGAAGGTTGGCTAGATGGCCATAAAAAATGCAACTTAACTGTGATTCCGTGTGTGGGCTATGATCATCAATATTTGTATTCATTGCCTATACGACCCTCCCCCAATCTTCCCAATATGTCATCGGTCTATTTATATCCGTCACTGGGATTATTCGAAGGTACCCGCGTGAGCTTAGGAAGGGGCACACCATACCCTTTTCAAATTTTGGGCACCCCTGACAATGAAGAGCTGAGTTATTCTTTTACACCGGTCTCTATTCCCGGTGTGGCCGACAAACCACCCCTCGAGAACCAAAAGTGTTTTGGGATTTCGCTCAAACCTTTGGCTGACAGCATATCAAAACAGCCCTTTATTGATTTGTACTGGCTGAAATACTTCTATCAGACTTCAACGGATACAGCACAATTCTTCAATGCCATGTTCAACAAATTGGCCGGTAACGGCGAGCTCAAGGAACAAATTAAAGCGCAGAAATCGGATGCTGAAATCCGAGAATCGTGGAAGGTTGACTTACAAGCTTTTCGGACCCTGAGAAAAAAATACCTCTTATATCCATAATTTTTTGAAAACACTTGTTTTTTCCGCATGAAAGCTCCACCTTTGCACTCCTTAAAAAATAAAAGCAATGTCAAGAGTATGTGACCTCACCGGCAAGAAGGCTTTGAAAGGTAACAACGTTTCCTTCTCAAACAGAAAGACGAAACGTCGGTTTTACCCGAACCTTCAGACCAAGAAGTTTTTTCTTCCAGAGAGTGGAGAGTGGATTACCCTGAAGGTATCTACCTCGGCCCTGAAAACCATCAGCAAAAAAGGCATCAGCGCTTGTCTCAGAAATTTAATCAACACCGGTTCAATCTGATAAAGTTATGGCTAGAAAAGGAAACAGAATACAGGTAATTCTCGAGTGCACTGAACATAAAACTTCAGGTATGCCAGGAACGAGCCGTTACATTACCACCAAGAACAAGAAAAATACTTCTGAGAGACTTGAGTTGAAAAAGTTCAATGCAGTTTTGAAAAAAGTTACCGTACATAAAGAAATTAAGTAACCATGGCAAAGAAAGTAGTTGCAACCCTGAAGACAAGTTCAGCCAAAGATTGGGCAAAAATTGTGAAGGTAGTAAGGTCGCCAAAAACCGGTGCCTACACTTTTAGAGAAGAAATGGTACCCACCGAACAGGTAGCCAATCTTTTAAAGTAATCTCTCTATTTATAAAGAATTCAAAGCTTCCGGCGACCGCAGGAAGCTTTTTTTGTTAAATTGCGTGTTATGGGAATATTTGACTTATTTAAAAAAAAGCCATCCGTTGAGGAAAAAGCCCAGCTAAACGAAGGTTTATCCAAAACCCGGGATAGCCTGCTTCAAAAAATTTCTAAAGCGATTTTAGGTCGCACCTCCGTCAGCGATGAATTCCTCGATGAACTGGAGGAAATTCTCATTACTTCTGATGTGGGCATTGAAACCACATTAAAGATCATCGATCGACTGCAAAAAAGAACCTCCAAAGTCAAATATGTGGGTTCAGATGAACTGAATAACCTGCTCAAAGACGAAATCAAACAGTTGTTGTCTGAACATAAAGTCAATAAAGACGACGCAGTGGTGAAGCCCTATGTCATCATGGTAGTGGGTGTGAATGGGGTAGGAAAAACTACCACCATCGGAAAATTGGCCCATATGTTTAATAAATCCGGCAAGAAAGTCATCCTCGGAGCGGCCGATACTTTTAGAGCTGCAGCGGTGGATCAGCTCACCATTTGGTCTGATCGCGTGGGTGTAGAAATTGTTTCAAAAGGTATGGATACCGACCCGGCAGCTGTGGCATATGAAACCGTTAAAGTTGGAAAAGAAAAAGACGCAGATGTGGTAATCATCGATACAGCCGGTCGTCTGCACAATAAAGTCAATCTCATGAATGAGTTGTCGAAAATTAAAAGGGTTATGAGCAAGGTAATTGAAGATGCGCCCCACGAAGTACTTTTGGTTTTGGATGCATCTACCGGTCAAAATGCTTTTGAGCAAGCCAGACAATTTACTGCTGCCACAGAAGTGAGCGCATTGGCCCTGACCAAACTGGATGGGACGGCCAAAGGAGGTGTGGTGCTCGGGATTTCTGATCAATTCAAAATTCCTGTTAAATATATCGGGGTTGGAGAAAAAATGGATGACCTTCAAATCTTCAATGAAGAGGCATTTGTTGATTCTCTGTTCCACTCATGAACAAATAGACCCGAAACCCGTTATAGACCTACATCATCATGAAGGTAAGATCATTCAAACCCAAAACTGTCAATATTATCACGCTCGGCTGTTCCAAGAATCTGGTCGATTCTGAAATGCTCATGAGCCAGCTCAAAGCCAATGACTTCGACGTGACCCATGAAAGCAAGAGAAATGCTCCGGTCATCATTGTCAACACCTGCGGATTCATTGAAAATGCCAAACAAGAGTCCATCGATACCATCCTGCATTATGTGGATGAAAAAGAAGCCGGTCGTATTGATAAACTCTATGTAACCGGTTGTCTGTCTCATCGGTATAAAGATGAATTGAAAGTTGAAATTCCTCAGGTAGATGCCTATTTTGGAACGTTGGAATTGCCGGCGGTTCTAAAAACACTTGGTGCAGATTACAAACACGAACTGCTGGGCGAGCGCCTTACGACAACTCCTTCTCACTATGCCTTTCTCAAAATTGCAGAAGGTTGCAATAGACCCTGCTCCTTTTGTGCTATTCCTCTCATGCGCGGTAAACATGCATCCAAAAGTATCGAAGCGCTGGTGCATGAAGCCAAACATTTGGTAAAAAATGGCACCAAAGAAATCATGTTGATTGCCCAAGATCTAACTTATTATGGATTAGACAATTATGGGGAAAGAAAACTGGCCGACTTGCTCAGGCATCTCAGTGATGTGGATGGATTAGAATGGATTCGATTGCATTACGCCTACCCTTCTCAATTTCCTATGGATGTGCTCAACGTGATGGCTGAACGATCCAACATTTGCAACTATCTTGATATTCCGCTTCAACATATTACTGACAACATGCTAAAAATCATGCGCAGAGGCATTACGGAAAGAAGAACACGGGAGCTGATCGAAACCATTCGTGAAAGAGTCCCCGGAATTGCCCTTCGTACCACCATGCTTGTGGGTCATCCGGGAGAAACGGAACAGGAATTCGAAAAATTAAGTCGATTTGTAGAAGAAGCCCGATTCGACCGATTGGGAGTTTTTACCTACTCACACGAAGAGAATACACACGCATTTTCGATGGAAGACAGTTTACCTGAACATGAAAAAGAACAGCGGGCAAGCACAATTATGGACATCCAACAAGAGATCTCATCTGAAATCAATCAACTTAAAATCGGTCAGCAGTTCAAAACCATCATCGACCGGGTTGAAGGCGAATATTACGTCGGCAGATCAGAACATGACAGTCCGGAAGTAGATAACGAAGTGCTCATCAAAACAGATTCGAATTATGCCAGAATTGGTGACTTCGTGCAAGTTCAGATCACGGATGCCGTTGATTATGATCTTTACGGTAATGTGGTTCCTTCATGATATCAGTAAAAACAACCTCCGTTCAAGTCAAGAACACGCTTTACAATAGCCCGGCAATCAATGCCTATTTGGAGAATCATAAGGCTCTAAGCCCTTTTTTGAGTCAATTACCATCCCCACAAAGCGTGGTGGATCAGATTTCACAAAAGCAATTTTCTGAAATAGCCAGAAATATCTTGTCTGACGCCCTTCTAAACCAATACAAGCAATCAGGTATTCAATTAGATGCACATAGCCCCGTTTTAAAGAATATTGAAACCTTGCGACAAGCCAATGCCTACACGGTAACCGCAGGTCAGCAGATTCACGCATATCTTGGTCCGGGTTTGGTCATTAATAAAATTCTATCCGTCATCTCTTTGGCAAAAGCTTGCAGTGAGCGAACAGAACATCCGATCATTCCGATATTTTGGATGGCCACTGAAGACCACGATTTCGATGAAATAAATCATCTGAAGTTGTTCGGCAAAGAATTTAAATGGGAAAATCCTGATGGTTTATCTGGACCGGTGGGTCGTAAAAAGAATACCGGATTGGCAGAAATGGGACAAGAAATCAAAGAATTGTTCAAAAATGATCCTCAAACATCGGAATGGATAGAGGTGATGATTCAGGCATATGAGAAATCCGATCATTATGCGGCCGCCTCTAGAAAAATCATTCATCAAATATTTGAAAATACAGGCTTGGTGGTTATTGATCCGGATGATGTGAGTTTGAAAACTGAATTCAAAGACATTTTACTCCGGGAAATTGAGAACCCTACAGCGCATCTGATATCTGCATATGATGAAGTTTTGAAATCTCTGCATGTTAAACCTCAGATACATCCGCGTGAAACCAACCTTTTTATCATTGATGAAGGCAAAAGAGAACGACTGATAAAAAAAGAAAATTCATTTCAGCTATTGCCCTCAGAAAAATATTATACACCCTCTTCTTTAAAGCAACTCCTATCTGATTCACCGGAAATTTTTAGTCCAAACGTGGCACTTAGGCCGATTTATCAAGAGACCATTCTGCCCAACCTTGCATATGTTGCAGGTGGTAGTGAAATGATCTATTGGTTTCAAATCAGAAAAATATTTGAAGCCTACCAGATTCCTTATCCGGTAGTTTGGCTCCGGAGTTCTGCCATTTATCTTCCTTCCTCAGTGGTCGATTTTATTCAAAACACAGGATTGACAATGGAGAATATGTTCTCAGACCCGGAATCCATCCAGTTGAAATTGGCAGAATATACCCAGCAAATTAAATCAGGCCCGATAACCATTAACAAGAAGATTTCTAATCTACTGAATCAACTAGAGGAAGACTTCAGATCTTGCGAATGGTTTGACACCAAAACGCTGGAACAAATCAGAATTTTAAAAAAAGATCAACATCACCTGTCTAAAGTGCTAGCAGAGAAGTTTGATGAACATGTAATGAATTTACCTCAAATTCGGAAATTAATCAAATTAAAGACACAATTTTTTACAGAAAAGCAAGAAAGATTAGAAACTTCTGTGCAGTTTTTAAAATATGCCCTTGAATTAATTTATAATAAGGATATTATTAAATTTTCAACGAGCTCGACGATAACCTTGGTTATTTCTTGAAAATTGCTATTTTTGCAATAATTTCAGATTAAACTCTTCCAAGTTTTGCGTCCTTTAGTTATATTAATATCGCTTTTGATAGTTTCAATTTTTGCTTCAGCTCAAATTGGAAACTATTTTGATAAATTCAGTCCG
>JBIIVF010000229.1:0-2594 GCA_044339595.1 Bacteroidia bacterium | reverse complement strand
CTTTGGGTTCCCAATGCAATTACCCCGAATGGAGATGGCCTCAATGATGTTTTTATTCCTTTTTATGATAACGTAGAAAGTGCAGAATTAAAGGTATTTACAACGGATGGGAAAGTGATTTTTCAAACCGGTGATAAAACGACGGGATTTATTCCTGAAAACTTACCTAAAAGATCAGATGAATATTTATTCAAGGTGCAGGCAACGTTAAAGAGCGGTCGCCGGTTGGGTGTATGCGGGAAATTTCATGCTATAAAGTGTTTGAATAAGGATTTGGATGCTGGAAGTCTGCGATTTCTTGATCAAGTAGATCCACGACACGGATTTGTGCTGCCTACTTCTGAAAATTTGGAGAAGTGCACCTTTTAATTTCATTAAATATTTTCCAGATCATCACCGTCTTTATACTCCCTCAAGATGGACATTGAAATCTCTTTGTAAATCTTTGCAAGATTCGGTTGATGCAGACTCAACCATTCAAGGTGTGTTGCGATGGTTTGTAAATCTCCTCGTTTAGCCGGTCCGGTTTGCGCATTTTTTGCTCCCATAGCGCTTGCTTTGGCTACCGTTTCTGCTAAAAGTGGATAGAGCCATTGGGTTGGCAGTCCGGAAAAATCCATGATATTTTCTGCTTGTTGCATCAGATGATTGGTAAAATTGTTGGTAATCACAGCAGCAAGGTGCACCAATCGTCTGTTTTCGCTGTTCACAAATTGCACCTGAGAGCTCAATTTCTCTGCTAATAATCGGATTTTTTGTTCTGTAGATGAATCAGAAGCTTCAATGAGCAAGGGGATTTTATTGAAGTCGATCTTCCGATCTTTATGGAGGGTCTGCAGTGGATACAACACCGCGGCGTGCCTGTTATGGCTGCTGATTACCTCTATGGATGTAGACCCGGAGCTGTGCACCATAATCTCACCATACGAGGAGAATTTCTCTGCTACCGCCTCAATCTGATTGTCTCCGGTACAGATGAAAATCCATTCAACCTTCGATCCGCTGACACATTCGGTTCCGAAATAAGCGCCAAATTTTCCGGCAAGTTCTTTTGCACGCAAAGGGTTGGTGGCGATCACCTGATCAATCACAATGCCTGCTCGATCGAGTGCCGGTGCGAGATGCCATGCCAGATTTCCGGCTCCAATGAGCACGGCTTTTTCAGGCATAGACAGACCTTTTATCTTTTGCTCTTTGTATAATGCTCAGGATAAATCCAAAAATCATGATCAGCGTACCACCCCACAGCAAGTTGATGTAGGGAAATTCAATGGCTTTCATGATGATGTAATCCGGAATTACTTCTTTTTGTTCTGCTTGAAGTTTAAAAGTGCCGGCCGGTAATTCAGGATTGACGCTGAAAACTAAACGCAATCCGGCCTGGTCACTTTGTGTTAGGATGGTGTAATCGTTCATGGCCGTTTTACCAAACACCGGTTTTTGCATGTATACAGAATCGCCTCTGATTACTTTAAAATAAGCGACCGTGAGCACGTGACTTTGTAACTCTTTCGCAATGGTAGATCCACTGACCACCTGTGTATCGGTAAGGATGACGATGTTTTTATTCAAAATCAGCGTGTCGCCAATCCTCACCTCAAAGTTGCCTGCATCTTCCCATTCGTCTTCCTCCGGGTTCTTTTTTGGTACAGAAGTGACGTGGGTGAAAATATCTTTACTCAGGTATCTCTTGGTATCCGGATTTGGCATCAAGCCTTGTTCCTGATTGTATTGGGCATTAGGATAGAGGCTGAATCGCTCTTTCCCATTCATGTGTTCATAATCCACGCGATAGAGGGTGTTAGGACCATCCGCGCTGTCGCCTTTGTAGGTCACCATATATTCGCCCATCACGGTTGGAACATCGCGTTGTAAGTACAAGTTTTCACGGGTCGTTTTAGCATCAAATGCTTCCCCATAACTATGCACCATGTTCAATGATATCACATGTTTTTTTGATCCGGAAACCAAAATACCGATCAACATAAATCCTAAACCTATGTGTGCCACAGAACCACCTGATACTCTGATTTTTCCTTTTAACACCCGGGTCATGTAATGAATATTGCTGCAGACGGCGTAGCAGGAAACGAGCAAAAGCGCAATCAGCAGAGGCTCACTGATTTGGAAAAGAAAAATGCCACCAATGGTTAACAATATGGCCGGTATCAAACCGATGAGCAAGTTTCGCAGTACTTCTGCCGGTTTGCTTTTGCGATACTTAAAGAATTGCCCGATGGCTGTCAGCAAGGCAATCAAAATAGCAATGGGCAACTGCCATCGATTGTAAAAAGTGACTACATCATTGGGAGGTGCTGCCTTTCCTTGAGCCATATCCCTGAATTTTTCGATGCCGGTGAGGTTGGCCAATGGTTCCAGGATGAACGAAAATGCCGTGGTAAATTTATTGAGCACCGGTATGGAAGTATTGATCAATACATGGAAAGCGGAAAGCAATAAAATCAAGGATCCGATAAACATCCAAAATTCGCGGCTCCAAGCATTTTCCTCTTTATTGCTCAATGGAATGTTTCGATAAAGGTTCAAAAACATGATAAAGCCTGACGCGATAAAGAAGATGAGATTCGGAATTT
>JBIIVF010000090.1:0-10134 GCA_044339595.1 Bacteroidia bacterium | reverse complement strand
ATGGAGATCTTCAAGCTAATTTTGCGTTGGATGCCGAGTTAAGACAAGAAAATTTCCCTTTCAGTAAATTGGGTGATCAACCTGCCAATACCTTTATTTTTCCGGATTTGGCTTCTGGTAATATTACTTATAAGTTTGCTCAGCAAATGGGGGCATCAGAAGTCATTGGACCGGTTTTGATGGGTTTCAGAAAGTCAGTTCATATTCTTCAACTGGGAAGTTCAGTCAGAGAAATTGTAAATATGGTCAATATCGCCGCAGTAGATGCTCAGCGCAAACGCCAGATGTCTTAGTGGATGAAAACGGCCCTTATTCAACATAATTCCGTCGAATATCTCGAAGCAGTTGCCTTGAGAAGGGAGGTGCTTCGCAAGCCGTTGGGACTTGAATTTACACCCGAAGAATTGCCGGCAGAATCAGCTGAAATTCATGTGGGCTTGTGGCAGCAAGATGCCTTAATGGCGGTATTGTCTTTGCGGCCCATTTCAAACACCGAGATAAAAATGCGTCAGGTTGCGGTAAAGCCGGAAAATCAGAAATTGGGCTTTGGGAAATCATTGGTTTTGTTCAGTGAAACCATCGCGATGGAACGGGGTTTTCGATTGATGACCTTACATGCCAGAGATACCGCTGTCCCATTCTATCTGAAATTAGGATACTCAATCATCGGCGATCCCTTTAAAGAAGTCGGGATAGAACACCGTAAAATGGTCAAGCATTTTGGATAAGCCGTCAATATATCCATTCTTAAGCCGGATGACGAATCCGTCTGATCTGAAAGTACTTACGGATGCGGATCTTTTAGGCGTTAGCAAAGAGCTTCGTTCCTATCTGATGGAAGTCATCCTGGAGCACGGCGGTCACTTCAGTGCGAATTTGGGAGTAGTAGAATTAACGGTGGCTTTGCATGCAGTATTCAATACACCGAATGATATTTTGATCTGGGATGTCGGCCATCAGGCTTATGGACACAAAGTGCTGACCGGTCGTAAAGATGAACTAAAAACGATCCGCAGATCAGGCGGGATCAGTGGATTCCCGAAAATGAGTGAAAGCGAGTACGATGCTTTCGGTACCGGCCATTCTTCCACTTCCATTTCTGCCTTGTTGGGATATGCAGAATCGGCTCGATTTCGGAAATTGAACAGGCATCACATCGCCGTGATTGGTGATGGCTCACTCACAGCAGGACAAGCGTTTGAAGCCTTAAACAATGCAGGAGTTTCAGAAGCCAATATACTCATCATAGTCAATGACAATAACATTGGCATAGATCCCAATCAAGGAGCCTTGAATCGACATTTACTCGATTTAAACGCCGGCATTGCCGATGATAATTTATTCAGGTCTTTGGGATTGCCTTATTATGGCCCTTTTGACGGGCATGATCTTCCCGAATTGTTGAAGGTATTCCGGTCGCAAAAAAGCCTATCCGGCCCCAGAGTTGTACACTTGAGAACCGTGAAAGGCAAAGGCTATGAACCCGCCGAACGAGATCAAATAAAATGGCATGCCACAGCCAGTTATGTGAAACTGGATGCCGGTCTCAACCTCAAGGGTACCGGAGTCAAGTTTCAGGATGTGTTTGGTAAAACTTTGCTTGAACTGGCCGACAACTATGACGATGTGATAGGCATTACTCCGGCTATGCCCACCGGCTGCAGCATGAATCAAATGATGGAAAAATATCCGGAACGTGTTTTTGATGTCGGTATAGCCGAACAACATGCCGTTACTTTTTCAGCCGGATTGGCTGCGGATGGAATGCGCCCTTTTTGCAATATCTACTCAACTTTTTTGCAACGGGCTTATGATCAGGTGATTCACGATGTTTGTTTGCAGAATTTGCCCGTCATTTTCTGTATCGATCGGGCAGGAGTAGTAGGAGAAGACGGCCCTACCCATCACGGTTTATACGATCTTGCATTTTTAAAATGTATTCCAAATCTGATCATTGCAGCGCCAAAAGATGAATTAGAATTGAGGCAGATGATGTTCACGGCTTATGGTCATAAAGAAGGTCCGATGGCCATTCGATATCCAAGAGGAACAGGCGTCAATAAACAATGGGAACAACCCTTTCAAGCGATGACCATCGGGAAGGCCGAAGTTATTCAAAGTGGGAATCAAATTGCACTTATCGGCTTGGGAACAGCCGTTAACACCTTGATCGAAACCGCAGAAATGCTCCGTGAAAAGGATCTTCAATGTACCGTCATCAATGCACTTTTTCTGGCACCTTTAGATTCGACCTTGATCGAAGAAACGCTGTCTAATCACAGCCATGTGTATATCCTTGAAGACGGCGCCTTGAACGGAGGTTTTGGAGAATCCGTGGCTGCAATCAAATCGTCTTTGAACCTTTCAACCCATTTGGAGATTTTGGGATTTCCCAATGAGATCATTGAACAGGGCAGCAGGGAAGAGTTGATGCATCAATACAGACTGGATGCAGTTTCCATTGTCGAGCGGATTTTAACCCGTTTCCAGGCGGATTCAATCAGCTGAACGCGGAAATAACCCCTTTGGCCCAGCGCAAGGCAACACCGCTCTGCTGTTCACGGGTCATATCTGTGTTGTCTAAAGTAATCGCATCATCCGCTTTTTTTAAAGGGCTTTCTTCGCGACTGCTATCAATCCGGTCTCTTTCGAGAATGTTCATCAAAACTTCATCGTAGTTCACGTCTTTGCCTTTGGCCATGAGTTCGTCATACCTCCTTTTGGCCCTCACTTCCGGTCTGGCAGTCATGAAAATTTTTAGTTCCGCATCCGGAAATACCACGGTGCCTATATCACGACCATCCATCACCACCCCTTTGTTTTTACCCATCTTTTGTTGCTGTTCAACCAGAAAATCTCTTATCTCCCGAATGGTGCTTACCTGACTCACCCAATTCGAAACCTCCATATTTCGGATTTCATCTTCCACATTTTCGCCATTGAGAAAGGTTTGATAAAATTCCATTTCACCGTCGTAAATGAATTCTATTTCAATGGCAGATAATAAAGACGGATTTTCTTTCACTTTTTCCAACGGAATTTTGTTCCGAAGCAGATACAGCGTTACGCAGCGATACATAGCTCCGCTGTCTATGAAGAGATATCCCAATTCTTTGGCAATATTTTTGGCCAATGTTCCTTTACCGCAGGATGAATGACCGTCTATGGCAATATTTATTTTTTTCGACATTTTGATGGGGTCAATAATAGGAAAAAGAAAATAAAAAAAACGAGAGAAAAATCAGTTGGAAATGTTCTGTGGTTGGTTTCGCGTACGCTTAAAGTCGGATAGATTTCTGCTCACCGAAAAATAGGACGCCGCTATACCCGGGAAGTAGGACGCGCTGCCATAACTGATTTGAAACTTTTTTATGCCCAATCCAACACCCCAACTAAATCCGGTAACGAGTCTTCTGCTCTCCGGACTAAGTTCTTTCCGTCGTTGATGGTTGTATCCAAACCTGAGTTGAAAATTTTCAGAAAAAACCAATTCGCCACCAAAGATGAAATGTCTGAGCAGGTTATCACCAAAACCAACTTTCTCTATTTTTTCAAGACCCGTTTCAAGGTCAATTTCTTTGTTTCTTCTGTTCGTATTCACATAGCCAAGATTCCATTTTTGAAGGTTATGGGCAACAATTGAAAACCTCAAAGGGTTGTGTTCCAGTTTTTTACTGATGCCTGCTTGAATCTCAAAGGGGACTTTCTCCCGAACATTTTCGTAAGGTAAAATATTCCAACCAATATTTTTTAACAAAAGTGTAGCCAAGAATTTCTTCTCTGTTTTGTGCCAGGTGCCGCCAAAATCAAATGCGCCGCCTGTAGCAATGTATTTTTCGTACTGACTGTACATGAACTTAAAATTGGCTCCATAGGTGAAATTCTTCCAGCTATTTCCATAACCGATCTGAAAATTATAGTCATTGGCATCGAAAGTGCCGGTTTTGGCTCCGGTTTCATCGGTTTCATCAAAATGGCCATAATTGATATACATGATGCTCCCGGAAAAGGTTCCCAAAGAATCGAAATGCCTTACATAGGAAGCAAATCCATGGTTGATATCTGAGAGATAGTTGCCATAGCTAAGCATGGCTTTATGGTGCATGTCTTCATTCAGGAGTGAAGGATTGAGGTAGGCCACCGACAAGTCCTTGTCATTGAGCGTTATCAGGTTTCCTCCCATCGAAGCCACTCGGGGTGAGGGATCGAGATGAAGAAAAGCAAAGGAAGTGTTTCCTCCAATCTGAGCCTTCATTTGCATCGTGAGCAGGGTGCAAAAAATCAAAAATGAAGTTTTTTTCATCCGTTACAATAATACATCACAAACGTGTGTATCGTGCACATTGGTATTCAAAATTGAAAGGAGATGAAGAAAAAATGGCAATCATGTGCAGCAGATGAATGAAACGATCTTTCGGGTGTATCCACTGGGTTTTTTGATTTTGGAAATTTAAAGACTGATTTCTAGCTTTTGAAATTTAAAATCTGATACGAATATCAGCAGAATCTGGCCTATGGGCGGGAAGTGGCCTTATTTGTCTTTTCGTGATCCGCTTGGTTATGGAGGCGTGAAAACAAACTATCCCATTGAGCAGATAAGAAAGCGATGGGCGAACGCCGATTGAACTGCAGTCCCTTTCTTAATATCGGCTAACTACCGAACTTAGGTTACCCAAATAAATATAAGAAGTGGCTCCCATCGTGGCATTCGCCGAAATGGCCATTAGCGGATAGAAAAGAGAAATGAAGCCTTGACTTTTTTTGCTTCGTTTTTTTTGTCAAGAAAAAAAATGAAGTGGGGGTGCGAAGTATATTTTCATTACAAAATGATGTTCGGGCAAAGCCCTGAAAATCAGATTGAAGAAACGTTTCGGTCATAATGAAAAAGCAATAGTGATAATTAAGCGCTATTACGTTTAAAATTTTTGCAATAGAGAAATAGGTATAAATGCCACAAGAAATCAATTGTGCATCATTCGGAAATTCACATGCTCTTTTTTAATGGATTAGCGGTTAATTTGCACCCTGTGAAACTCAGCGAACTCACCATCGGTAAATCCGCCAGAATTGTGTCTTTCAGCAATGAAAAATTAAAACTTCGGCTTTTTGATTTAGGGTGCATACCGGGTGAAATTATTGTTTTAGAGCATCAAACGCCCATGAATGATCCTATGATTATTCGGGTAAATCAAACCCGACTGGCTTTAAGGTTGTCGAATGCTTCAGAAATTGAAGTAGAATTATGCTGAAACGGAAGGAACTCATTTTAGCGGGAAATCCCAATTGCGGAAAGAGTTCGATGTTTAACCTGCTCACAGGATTGAAACAGAAGACCAGCAATGTTCCCGGAACCACGGTTGAAGTGAATCAGGGGATTCTTAAAAGAAATGCAGATATCTACCACATTTCAGATTTGCCGGGCTCATATAGCCTGAATCCCGCTGCACCGGATGAAACAGAAGCGGTTACTTATCTAAAAGATCGACTCAATCAAACGGATTCAATGCGGGTGCTCTATGTGGCTGACGTGTCTAATCTTCGACGAAACTTGCTGTTTTTCTCACAATTGGCATCAACCGGCTGTCCTATAATCTTGATTCTCACCATGAACGATGTGGCGGTCAAGAAAGGGATAGAAACGAACGTAGATCGCTTGCAAAGTGAATTAGGCCTGCCAGTGGTTAAGGTTAATCCGGTAACCGGGGAAGGAGCAGAAAATTTGCTTGCCATGCTGGATGGCGAGAATTTTAAATGTCATTTTCATTGGAATCAGGCCGGAACAGATCCGGCAGAAGAAACCATTGAAAGATATCAATCCATTGACCGGCTGATCCAAAAGGTGCAAACCCAAACAACTACTTCTAAGTTGATGACCGACGCCATAGATCGGGTTGTATTGCACAAAATCTGGAGCATCCCCATTTTTTTGATGGTCATGCTACTGATTTTTCAGAGTGTCTTTTTTCTGGCAGAATTCCCTATGACCTGGATAGAAAATGCTTTTTCATGGATGTCGGAATCTTTGTCGACGCGGGTACCGGATAGTTTTTTAAAGGATTTATTGTTGAATGGAATCATGCCGGGATTGGCCGGTGTGTTGGTTTTTTTACCTCAAATTATCATTCTCTTTTTCTTTCTTACCATATTGGAAGACAGCGGATATATGGCTCGAATTACCTATATGATGGATTATCCATTGCGTAAATTCGGATTGAGTGGTCGTTCGGTATTGCCGCTCATTAGTGGAGCCGCATGTGCTATTCCTGCCATCCTTTCGGCTAGAAGCATCGACAATCGAAAAGATAGGCTCATAACCATTTTGGTTACCCCATTTATCAGTTGCTCTGCCCGTTTGCCGGTTTACACTTTGTTGGCAGGTTTATTGGCTCCGGAAGATGCAGGTTATTTGATATTTAACATCCGGGGATTGCTGATGTTGGGCATGTATTTGCTCGGTTTCGCAACGTCATTGATGGCGGCATTGGTGATCAGTAAGTTCATAAAACAAATCGGACAAGGTCTTTTTCTGCTCGAGTTGCCGGTTTACCACAAACCTAATTTAAAAAATGTGTGGTCGGTTTGTTATTCGAAATCCCGAAGTTTTGTGACGGAAGCCGGCAAAATCATTCTATTGGTATCGGTGGCGCTATGGTTTTTAGCCACCCATGGAAATGGATCGCAATGGCAAAAAGCGAAATCGGCCTATGAGCAGAGTACAGAATTAAACAAAGCGGAAAAATCATCCGAAATGTTGAAGGCATCTTTTGCGGGGAATTTGGGTAAATTTATTGAACCTGCCATCGCTCCTTTAGGTTATGACTGGAAAATAGGCATCGCCTTGATCACATCCTTTGCTGCCAGAGAGGTTTTTGTAGGAACGATATCTACTATTTATGGCTTGAGCGATGAATCGGATTATCGCAGCATCCGTGAAAAAATGGCTACGGATAGAAATCCTACCACAGGTCTGCCGGTATACAGCATGGCAGTGGCGCTTTCATTGATGATTTTTTACGCCTTCGCCATGCAATGTGTGAGCACCATGGCTGTAGTGTATAAGGAAACCAAAAGTTTAAAATGGACCTTATTGCAGCTCGCAGGAATGACGGCGCTGGCTTACATCAGTGCATTCGGGGTTTATCGCTTATTCAGCTAAGGCCGTTTCGGCAGCAAATTCAAATTTTACCGGATGGTTGACCATTTCATGGGTCAATGCGATATCAAGCACCTGTAACATGTTGGCCACATAATGAAAACTCATATCCTTGATGTAAGAAGGCTCAATGTCTTCCACATCTTTGCGATTGGCTTCACACAAAATAATTTCTTTGATGCCGGCTCTTTTGGCTGCTAGAATTTTCTCCTTGATACCTCCTACCGGTAACACCTTGCCTCGAAGGGTAATCTCTCCGGTCATGGCTAAATGCGATTTTACCTTGCGTTGTGTGAATATCGAAGCCAATGCGGTTAATATCGTGATCCCTGCAGATGGCCCATCTTTTGGAACGGCTCCGGCAGGAAAATGGATGTGTATATCATAGTTGTCGAAGGCACGGTGATCAATATCCAGATACTGACAATTGGCTTTGAGAAAGGTGGTTGCGGTAACCGCGCTTTCTTTCATCACGTCGCCTAATTGCCCGGTAAGGGTAAGTTTGCCTTTTCCTCTGGTAAGCGTACTTTCTACAAAAAGGATTTCTCCGCCAACGGATGTCCAGGCTAATCCGGTCACTACTCCGGCGGATTCATTGTCCTGATAAACATCTTTTTCGATTTTCTGACTTCCCAGAATTTCATTGACTTCAACAAGGTCCATAAGGGCGTTAAACGAGGTTCCGGCCACTACATGTTTGGCTCTTCTTCGGGTCAGGGTTGCAATTTTCTTTTCCAATCCTCGAACTCCTGATTCTCTCGTAAATTCATCGATAATCCGTTCAATGGTTTTGTCGGCCAACTTAAACTGCCCGGCTTTTAGACCATGCTCTTTTCTCTGCTTTGGAACCAAATATTTCTTGGCGATTTCGACTTTTTCCTCCAGGGTATAACCATTGATTTCAATGATTTCCATACGATCTAATAGGGCAGGTTGTATGGTATCCAGTCGGTTGGCTGTAGCAATAAACATCACCTTGCTCAAATCGAAATCAAGTTCCACATAATTGTCGTGGAAACTGTTGTTCTGTTCGGGATCCAATATTTCGAGCAAAGCCGAACTTGGATCACCCCTGAAATCATTGCCAATTTTGTCGATTTCATCCAATACAAAGACGGGATTGGCTGTTCCTGCTTTCTTAATGTTTTGGATAACCCTACCCGGCATTGCGCCTATATAGGTTTTGCGATGACCACGAAGTTCTGCCTCGTCATGCAAGCCCCCTAATGACATGCGGATATATTCTCTTGAGGTTGCTTTGGCGATGGATTTTCCGAGGGATGTTTTACCCACTCCCGGAGGGCCATAAAGACAAAGTATAGGGCTCTTCATGTCGCCTTTCAACTTCAATACAGCCAGATACTCCAGGATTCTTTCTTTTACTTTTTCCAATCCAAAGTGATCTGCATCCAGTATTTTAGCTGCTTTCGCCAAATCGTAACTATCTTTCGAAAAATCATTCCAAGGCAATTCGAGCAAGAGCTCTGCATAATTTAAGCTCACGGAATAGTCAGGAGCAGCAGGATTAATGCGCATGAGTTTGTCGAGTTCTTTGTTAAAAGATTTCGCCACTTTTTCATCCCACTTTTTCTTCATCCCTCTCAAGCGCAGTGACTCAATTTCCCTTTCCGGAGATTCTTGACCCAGTTCTTCCTGTATAGCCCTGATTTGCTGATGTAGAAAATAATCGCGTTGTTGTTTATCTAAATCCACTTTCACTTTGCTTTGAATCTGATTCTTTAATTCAAGCATTTGTAGCTCCTTGGTAAGACTGCCGAGTACAATTTCAGCGCGGTCTTGCAGATTATCCGTTTCAAGAATTACCTGCTTTTCAAAAGGTTCTATGTTTAGGTTGGATGATATAAAATTGATCAGAAAATTTGGACTATCGATATTCTTCACGGCCAAATTCGCTTCTGAAGGGATATTGGGTGAAATCTCAACAATTTTGATAGCCAGTTCTTTCACAGAATCCAGGAGGGCTGTGATTTCATGATTCAGTTTTGGTTTTTTTTCTGATTTAATCGCAACTTTGGCTTTCATGTAAGGCTCGTCTTGAACTACATCACCCATAGTAAATTTTCGTTTTCCCTGAATAATCACTGTCGTATTTCCATCGGGCATTCGCAGCATCTTGATGATACTAGCCAATGTGCCGGTTTGGAATAAATCATCGTATTGCGGGTCTTCTACTGATGGGTCTTTCTGTGCAATTACACCGATGGTTTTATCGCCCCGGTAAGCATCTTTAATGAGTCGAATAGATTTATCGCGACCAACCGTAATCGGAATGACCACTCCCGGAAATAAAACGGTATTCCGTAGGGGAAGGATGGGCAACATTTCAGGATGAGCTTCTTTGGAAATTTCATCTTCATCTTCCTGACTCATCAAAGTGATGAATTCAGGTGATTCGTTGTCGTCGTCGATGATGTTTCCTCCAAAATATATTTTTTCGTTATCTATGTTCATTGTCAATTTGTCAGATGATTGGATGTATAAGGTTGCGGCAACCTTTAGGGCAATAGCCATGCCATTTTATGATTCAAACAAACCCGCCTTACGGGCTGAAAAATAAAAGACAGCCAAACCGCACAAGGCAATCAGCGCATGCGTAATCAAGGTGTGATAAAGTTGCAATATGATATCTCCGGTGGTGAACAGAATGCCGATAATGCAGGCTATGCTTCCTAACCAGGCCAGAATAAGAAATGGGAGTGGCTTATTTTCTGATTTCATTATTCCCCAATTACCCATCGGTTTCACTTTATCGAAAAAGGTTTGAAGATGTTTTGGATCTACCGGTGGGGTTAAAAACGTTACCAGGAGCCAAATAACGGTGGTTCCTGCAACAGTAATAAAAACAGAATAGGGAGAGGTAACGTAAATTCCACCCATGTCGAATGCCGCTAAAACTTTGAGGGTACCATAGATGATAAAAGGGGCAATCGTAGCGGCAATCTCACTCCAAACATTGATGC
>JBIIVF010000089.1:0-10179 GCA_044339595.1 Bacteroidia bacterium | reverse complement strand
CCTCCACAGAATCTTTGCTCAATCAGGTAGTCGTGACGGCCGGCAAAAGTCGTCAGCGCATCACCGAAACCACCATGAGCATTGAACACATCAAGCCCTATTTGATTGAAAATCGCAATCCACCCAGTATGGAGCAAATTGTGGATCAGATACCGGGTGCAAACATCACAGACGGCCAGGTGAATATTCGCGGGGGAAGCGGTTGGAGTTACGGTGCAGGCTCGCGTGTGATGGTGTTGGTGGATGGCCTTCCGGCGCTTAGCGGAGATGCCGGGTCGGTTCAGTGGAGTTTTATAACCATGGAAAATGTGAAAAATATTGAGGTGTTAAAAGGGGCTTCATCGGTTTTATTTGGATCTGCCGCCATGAATGGGATCATCAACATACAAACCAAAAATCCCGGTTTGGAACCTGAAACCGAGGTCACACAATTTTATGGCGTTTATGATCGCCCGAAAAGGAAAACCCTTCACTGGCAGCCCAATAACTTGCTCTCTACCGGCGGACTTCGGGCTTACCACAGTTTTAGGAAAAATAGTCACGAATGGACTTTCAACGCCAACTTGTTGAAGGATGACGGCTATCGGATGGGTGATTTTGAAAAAAGGGCCCGCGTTGGTGTTCAATACCGTTGGGTGCCTGAAAACCGAAAAATCATCTTATCTCTAAACACGGCTTTCCAAACCGGCAACAGTGCTTCCTTTTTGCTTTGGCAAAGTTTCGACAGTGCCTATACCGCCTTTAACAATAGCATCACCACCACACAATCGACCCGGTTAAACATCGACCCTTCGGTTACCTGGTACTCAAAAAACCTGAGGCATCAAGTAAAATCCCGTTACTTTTACATCGACAACAAGATTGACAACGGAAATCCGGCCAACGACCAAAGCAATCAATCGCATTTGGTGTATAACGAATATCAAAACGAATGGAAACCGGAAGGAACCGGATTTAAACTTACATCGGGCATCGTTTATAGCATTACCCGATCGGCATCTCCCCTATTTCAAGGAAATCAAACCAGTGCCAATACAGCCTTGTATTCACAGGCCGAAAAAAAATGGAACAACCTGATTGTGAACATCGGGGGGCGATTTGAACATTATGCCCTCAATGATTACAAAGAAAAAAAACCCGTTTTTAGATCCGGGGTCAATTATGAACTGGCGAAATACTCGTTTCTTCGGGCGTCTTTCGGACAAGGGTACAGATTCCCGACCATCAGCGAAGCTTTTATCAGCACTTCGGTGGGGCCTCTGAAAATCTTCCCAAATCCTCAACTTCAATCTGAAACCGGGTGGAATGCCGAACTTGGATTCAAACAAGGTGTGCAATACAAGGGAATTAAAGGGTTTGCCGATGTGGCGCTCTTTTGGACCCAATATCAAGACATGATGGAGTTTACCTTTGGACAATGGTCTAAAGACGTGAGTTTTCAAAATGGATTCGGGGCCGGATTCAAATCGCTGAACACAGGAGAAACCCGCATCCGCGGGGTAGAAATCAGTACCAGTGGAGAGGCTACTTTTAACCAGGTCCAATGTCTTTTCCTCCTTGGATATACGTATATGGATTCAAAGAACCTGAGTCCGCTCGATATGATTATCCGCGATAGTGTCGGCAATGCGCTCACGTTCCGCAGCACCAGCAGTGATACCAACACCGACGATGTTTTGAAATACCGGCCTAAACACTTGTTCAAAGCAGATATGCAGTTTTCATGGAAACGATGGGAAGCAGGATACAGTTGTCGTTATGCCAGCTATATGGAAAACATTGACGCGGCCTTTGTCAGTTTTCCGCTCAACATGTTCATCCGCGATATTCAGAAAGGGCGGGAACTCAACCCGAACGGAGCCTTCGTGAGCGATGTTCGAATGGGTTATAAAATCAATAAATCCTTTAAAATCAATTTTTTAGTGTTGAATTTGTTCAATAAAGAATTTATGGTTCGTCCGGCGGATATGCAGGCGCCGCGCAGTTTTTCGATGCAGCTGATAGGGAAGTTTTGAAAGAATAGGGTCATTATTCCTGTGAAGCGTTGTTTGGGGATATATATTTTTGTATCTTTACATTCCTATTAAATTTTTTCTGATGAAAAAAGCGATCACGCTAGGTCTTCTTTTGTTCTTTGCTGCTAATATTCTTTTAGCTCAGAACACTGAACCCGCTCTCCTTGAAATAAACGAAACACCCGCTTCTACCGAAGAGGAAGTAATGGAGGAAGATGCCATTTTTGACGCCCTCGAAGAGGAGGAAGACATCATCGACGATGCGCAGGAAGCGCCTTTAACGAGCAACGCTGACCAATCTCCTCTCCCTGAAATTTATTACAACCATCCTTTTATTCGATACCAACATCAGGTGAATGAAGAGGGCGTTGCCGAAGCCTATCCTTGGCTTTCAGCCGATGCGTTGCGATTGTATTTTACCAAAGAGAATCAGATTTACATGAGCAACAGAAACAGCCGCTATGAGGATTTTGGAAAGCCGGCTCGGGTAGAAATAGACGAAAGCGGTTCGGTAATCAGCACCTGGCTAACCAACAATGAGCTCGAAATGTACACCTGCTTCGGCAGAAATATTAAGGTTTTTCACCGCAACAGCCTCAATGAACCCTTCATGTTTCAACACAACCTGGATCTGAGTGGCGAAATGGAAGGCTTTATATCGGGCATCAGTTTTACCCCGGATATGCGTACCATGGTGATTTACAATTCTGACGAGGGACAAAGACTGGGTGTTTTTAACATGACCCCGGGTGGCAGACCTGAGTTGCGCAAGATCATTACCGTTCCATTTGGAGAAATTGCAGTGGGTCAGCTCAGCAAAGACGGAAAATGGTTGTATTTATCTGTGGATGAAGACCCCACTTTTAGCATCTATAAAATGGATATGATGGAGGTAGAGGCCGCTCAGCCCAATTTTACCCGCATTTTAAGCCTGAAAGGATTGCGCATCGGAAAACCAACCCTCAGTTATGACGAAACGTACATCTGTTTCAATGCCACTGCATCAAATCTATGGCAAAACAACGAAATCATGGTGGCCGATCTGAATAATCTATCCTTCATACAGCAAGATTCCGCGATTTTCATTATGGACGATAACGCCGCGATTTTGAAGCCGCGCAATGTTTCGTATTCGCCCGTACAACGAGATTTGGTTCCTGTGAAAATGCACGCCAATGTAAATATGGATGCATCCTCCTTTTCCTTGCGCATCAACCGGCTATATCCGAACCCAACCACAGGTTTGGTAAATGTGAAGTATGAGCTGCCCGTGAACTGCAAGGTGGCAGAGCTCTTCGTAAACGATTTGATGGGAAGAGAAATAATGCGTCGCAAAATCGATCCGACTGATCATGATTTCCAATTCTCTTTGCTTGAAATGGGCTTGTCGAAAGGCACTTACACTCTTTGGATTAACACCGAACTGGGCAATTCAGCCGTACACAAGATCGAGTATCATTGACTTTCATCGTTTCGGCTATACCCGATTGCCCAATTCATCTTGTCGCTTTGGTTTGATGGCATAATCCTACACTAATATTTCTTTTTGCCGTTGAATGGTTTGAGCCCAATAAATGAATGAATGTGATCGGAGATTCTGTTGCTAATTATTGACTTTTGTTCCTAAGTGGTCATTATGCCGGCTAATTATTTGTGCATCGCCGCTTATCATAATTTACCCACGAAGTTCTCCCTTCCCTTAAAAGAAAAACGACCGACAAGTCTATTTGAGAATATGTCCATGCCATTTTATATCACCCCTTCGGGGTTGTTCATGCTAATTCATCCCTATTATAATTTCATCCCTTCGGGATTTTTTTCGTCATTCCATTCTTCTCTATTATAATTTCATCCCTTCGGGATTTTTTTCGTCATTCCGTTCTTCTATAATAATTTCATCCCTTCGGGATTTTTTTAATTCAACGCTGGTAATGGCATAACTGCTCTTGAACCATGGAATCTTGTAGGATTTATTTCAAGTTCGCTGATCCAATTTTATAAAACAAACCCGAAGGGTCGAAATGATTGTAACGAACATGAAACAAAACGAATATAAACCCCGAAGGGGTGACATCATTTGATGAATTCAAAAATATTTCCCTTTTTTAACCAATCATCAGCATTAAAAATGCTAAATCGAAAAGAATCTGTAAATCAATGTTGTGCAAATGTCAATCACATTTTCTGTCTCGAGGTTAAAGGAACTTCCGCTGATTTTCCTTATCCCCATCCACCCAGTGCACAAACGCAACCATCATCCTACGAAAAACCATTTCATGTATCGCCATCCAAATATCGCACACCTTCTCCTATCTTTGTCTGATGCAAAAGAAATTCATCCTCTCAATCGCTTTAATCGCTGCTTTCTCCATATCAGCCTGCAATCGCTCTAACACGCCGGAAGAAGATAAGGAAGAAACTCAAGTAGAAAACATGCTGGAGAATGACGAACAACGGGCAGACTCCCTGAAAAAAGCCTTAGGGCTGGAGTAAGACGGTTCGGGCTTTGAGCACGGTTGAATCAGCGCTGTTTTTCCAGCGTAACATCGCGGCGTCCCCTAAAAAACAACGGAGAACACTGCCCATGATTTCGTTGGACTGTTTCTTTTTCCAGTCGGCAGACTTAAGGCCGGCTCCCGGCAATTGTGAAAGACCTTTTTCAATGGCCGCCAAAAGACTTGGATCAGATAAAAAGCGTTCGGTTTTTGAAAAGGCTTTTAAGCGATCAGACTGCGTTTGCAAAATGTCAATCAATATCTTTCGTTGTGCAGATGCCCAAATTTCTTCATGCTCCGGCTGACTATCCCTTTTTTCATTCAGCGTAATATCCGGTGTAATTCCTCCTACTTTTTCCATTGATTCACCGGCCTTCAAACCCACATAGGAACGCTGAATACTCCGTCCCTTTGGGGTGTAATAGCGCGCTACCGTAAGCCTAAGCAATGATCCGTCGCTTAATGAAAAGCTCTCTTGAACCAGTCCTTTTCCATAGGTTTGTGTGCCCATGATAGTGCCACGTTTATAATCTTGGATGGCTCCTGAAAACAATTCACTGGCGGAAGCTGATTGACCGTTCACCAAAACCACCAGTCGCGTAGATTTGCATAACCCGCCTGCCGTGCTGAAATACTCCTTTTTGCTTTCCGTTCTTCCTGCCGTGTAGGTCAACACGCTTTTTCCGTCTATAAACTCGTCGAGCAGGTCTATAGCCGCTTGCAAATAACCTCCGGTATTGTTTCTCAAATCGAAGATCAACGCTTTCATTCCCTGATCATTCATTTCTTCTATCGCCTTTCTGAATTCTTCCGTGGTAGAAGCACTGAACTGATCCAATTTTAGATATGCAAGGCTATCATTCATCATGTAATAGGTCGGGATACTAGGAATATCTACTACCCCACGGATGGCAATTTTGCTTTCCAGTTTTCCTTTACTCGTCCATACTTCCAACCTTACTTTTGTTCCTTTATCTCCCTTGATGAGCGCGGCTATTTCATCATAGTCCAGGGCAATCAACGATTTTCCATTGGCCGAGATTAAACGATCGGCGACCGAAATGCCTGCTTTTTTTGCCGGCCCTCCATCGATCACCCTCAATACAAAAACGGTGTCTTTGATTACATTGAATTCGATCCCGATTCCCTGAAAATTACCATCAAGCGGAGCGTTGACTTGTGCCTTTTCGGAAGCAGCAATAAAAACTGAATGTGGATCCAGCTTTTGCATCACTTCACCGATCGCCAGAGACGACAGGTCTTCCATGTCTACTGTATCAACATATTGATTTTCGATGATTTTCAGCGCTTCCATCAGCCTGCCTTCGTTGCCTGAAATTCTATTCGTGCCGGTATATCTGCCCAAAAGCAATCCCACACAAAGCACCAAAGCATACATCATGGGTTCAAAAACTTTGTTCGTTTTCATTTTTGGCGGTAACAATTGTGTTGCGATATTACGCTAATCGGGTTTGATTTTATTATCAATGCTGAACAGGACCCCCCTCATTGGGTTTGTGGAACGCATGTATTTTTTTTCTACATAATCAAACGGTTACCACTAATTCTAATTTAACGTTCATTAGCTAGGTTGAAAATTGGGGTTTTCAGGGCTTTGCCCAATCATCAACCTACAATGAATATAAATACGTTACCCCAATTCCTTTTTTTGCTTGATCAAAAAAAGGAATCAAAAAAAATCAAGGCTTAATGCCGATACCAAGTTCAATATAGTCCAATTTCGGCTATGCCTTATCGTACTATTTTCACTTTGGTTCGGCACTTTTCTATCCGCTAGGGATATTTCGGCGAATGCCACGATGGGAGCCACTTCTTATATTTATTTGGGTTACCTAAGTTCGTTAGTCAGCCGATATTAAGAAATGCAACTGCCGTTCAATCGGCGTTCGCCCATCGCTTTCTTATCTGCTCAATGGGATGATCTGTTTTCACGCCTACATAACCAAGCGGATCACGAAATGACAAATAAGGCCATTTGCTACCCACAGGCCAGATTGCGCTCATATTCATTTACGTTCTTAAACCTCAAATAAAGCAAATTCGGATGGTGATTATACAATTCAAAAAGACCGTTGGTAAATACGAAGATACGCAGATTTTTTTTCTCATTCAGAACCAATGTCACGCTGAAATGTTAGTTTGCAAACATGTCGAAGACTGCAATCATTGTTGGGGCCGGAATTGCCGGAATTGCCACCGCCATTCGTTTGGCCGCAAAAGGAGCCGACGTGAAGGTGTTCGACCGCAATCCCTTCGCCGGAGGAAAGCTCCATGCCTTCGAAAAAGATGGATGTCGGTTCGACTTTGGTCCTTCTCTCTTCACAATGCCACAACTGGTGGATGAGCTTTTTCGCCTGGCCGGAAAAAAGCCGGAAGATTATTTTACTTACTCAAAACTCGACGTTACCTGCCGATATTTTTATGAAGACGGCACCCGGCTCAAGGCCTACGCTGATGAAGAACTTTTTGATCAGGAAGCATCCTCCATATTGGGCACACCTCCCGGAACAATTAAGAAACACTTCGACCATAGCTATAGAATTTACCGGCACACAGCACCCTTCTTTCTGCAAAAACCCATCACGCGTTTGCGAACGCTTTTCGATAAAAGAATCTTTGCGTCTCTGCTCAATATTCCGCGTTTCGACTTATTTTCTTCCATGAACCGCGCCAACGAAAAACGACTTAAAGAACCGCATCTGGTGCAGCTTTTTAACCGTTATGCAACCTACAATGGTTCAGATCCGTATCGCGCTCCGGGTATTCTCAACGTGATTCCTTCGCTCGAAAATCATTTTGGGGCGTTTTATCCAAAAGGGGGCATGCACAGCATTACCACTTCCCTTGTAAAACTCGCCACAGATTTAGGGGTTCAATTTCACCTCAATACTGCCGTAGAAGAAATTACCATTGAACAGGGAAGGGCATCCGGTATCAAAACAAGCGACAAGAGTGTTTATACGGCCGATACGGTGGTTTGTAATGCCGACATGTGGTTTGCCTACCATCAGCTCCTCAAAGACCTCCCAAAGCCCGCCTTGCGACTCAAACAAGAGCGCAGCAGCTCTGCATTGGTGTTTTATTGGGGAATCAACGCGGAATTTAAGGAACTAGGGCTTCACAATATCCTATTCTCCGCTGATTATAAAGCCGAATTTAACGCCCTTTTCAAAGAAACAATGCCGGTTTCAGACCCTACTGTTTATATCAATATTACCTCCAAATTAACGCCGACGGATGCTCCTACTGGTTGTGAAAATTGGTTTGTGATGATCAATATGCCAAAACAGCACAGCCCTCTTCCAAAGGATGTAATCCAAAAAATCAGGACAGAGGTCATTGAAAAAATCAATCGGGTCTTAAAAACCGATTTAGAAGCATTAATCGTTTCAGAAACCGTGACCACCCCTGAAACCATCGAAACAAAAACCGGCTCCTATGGTGGCTCGCTGTATGGCACTTCCTCCAACAACGCCCTTGCCGCTTTTCTCAGACATCCGAATGATCATTCCGTCAAGGACTTGTATTTTTGCGGAGGATCGGTGCATCCGGGAGGGGGGATTCCCCTTTGCTTATGGTCTGCCGAAATTGTAGCCCAACACATCGTTTCAAAAAGTTAAATTCATGACCCTCACTTTTACAGATCAAAAGAAACAGAAAATTAGCTTGATGGTGCTGGCGATACTGCATTTGGTGGGAATGGTGGGGTTGCTTTCGCCTTTCAAACCATGGATCATGGCCTTAACACCGGTTCACCTCATACTTTGCAGCATCCTTTTACTCTGGGGGGTTGGTTTCAAATCTCCTGCATTTAAATGGTGGTTTATCCTGGTTGTTTTAATCGGATATGGTGTAGAAGTGGCCGGTGTAAAAACAGGCCTCATTTTTGGCCAATATCATTATGGTGAAACCCTCGGCTTCAAAATCTTCGATGTGCCGGTAATCATTGGTTTAAATTGGTTTTTGGTGTCTTTTGGCGCCTATTCGCTGGTTTCTCGTTTAAAGTCCTCTACGTGGATCAAAGTTGTATTGGCTTCGCTCCTTTGCGTTGGTTTAGATGTTTTGATCGAACCGGTAGCCATAAACCTTGATTACTGGCAATGGGAAAATGGAATCCCCATCAGAAACTACGTTGGTTGGTTTGGGGTGTCTCTCATCATTCAAATTCTGGCATTTATGGCCGTTAAAAATCCCATCAAACCGCATCCTTTAGCCGTTGGCGTGTACTTCATACAGTTTGCTTTTTTTCTGCTCCTTAATTTGTTCGCACTATGAAATGGTATTACCTCATGCTCGACCTCTTGTCGATCAGTTTTCCTTTGATCAGAAGCTTTGAACCCAAAATTCGTTTCAGCTCTAAATGGAAATTCTTATTTCCCGGGATGCTCATCGCCGGACTAGTCTATATTCCCTGGGATATTTGGTTTACGGTAGAAGGTATTTGGGGATTTAATCAGGATTATCTGCTCGGCATTACTTTTCTTCACCTCCCGCTAGAAGAATGGCTATTTTTTATCGTGATTCCATATGCTTGTTTCTTCATTTTTGAGGTCTCTGTCTATTTTTTTAAGTTAAAAGAATTCAAAACAGCCCCGGTTTACCATGGCCTGATAGCGCTTGCACTGCTGGTATTGGGTTACAGACACATGGAACATACGTATACAAGCATTGCCTGCTGGGGAGCTGCATTAAGCTTACTCATCGCCAATGTGGTGATCAGACAAGCAAGATGGAGTTATTTTTGGGCCATGTACGGCATTAGTTTAGTCCCTTTTCTTATCGTAAATGGAGCACTGACCGGTTCGTTTACTGAAAAGCCGGTGGTTTGGTATAATAATACGGAGAATAGTGGCGTCCGCTTGGGAACGATTCCTATAGAAGATAGCGTGTACTTGTTGTTTTATCTGCTCCTGATTTTTATGGTCTATGAAACGCTTTATATGCGCTCATTGAATAAATCGAATAAATCGAATACGCTGGAAGGTTGATTAACTTAAATGGCTGAACTGATCTAAAAAGCGAACATCGTTTTCAGATAATAAACGGATGTCTTTAATACCGTATTTGTACATCGCAATCCGGTCTAGACCTAATCCGAATGCAAAACCTGAGTATTTTTCCGGATCAATTCCACAGTTGACTAAAACTGCTTCATCTACCATTCCACAACCCAAAATTTCTAACCAACCCGTTCCCTTCGTGATGCGATAATCTGCTTCTGTTTCGGTACCCAAAAACACATCCATTTCAGCAGAAGGTTCAGTAAATGGAAAATACGATGGCCTGAATCTCACTTGTATATCAGAACCAAAATATTGCTGTACAAACAAATAAAGGGTTTGTTTTAAATCCGCAAAAGAGACCCCTTCGTCAATATATAATCCCTCTAATTGATGGAAAAAACAGTGACTTCTCGACGAAATGGCTTCATTTCTGTAAACCCTACCCGGACTAATCGTTCTTATTGGGGGTTTACTGTTTTCCATAACCCTCACCTGTACAGAAGAAGTATGAGTGCGCAAGGCAATTTTTTCGTCGATAAAAAAAGTATCCTGCATATCTCTGGCTGGATGATTTTCCGGGAAATTGAGGGCTGAAAAATTATGCCAATCATCTTCTATTTCCGGTCCATAAGAAATATCAAAACC
>JBIIVF010000024.1:0-22734 GCA_044339595.1 Bacteroidia bacterium | reverse complement strand
AAGTGGCAAAAGTGAGGGCTCAGGATTTTCGGATGTTGCACTTTTGCCGCAAATGAAGTCCAGGTCATTGTAATTTCGTTCCACTCTCAACGGCCGCTTAACAACGTGCAAGCGAAAGCAGGGCATTGAGGTAATTTCAAACTTTTTAATACCTTTGGTTGATCGTGCTGAACCGGATGGTTAGGACTGCAATGCCCCTGCCCTCGCCTGCACGCAAAACGTTATAGCCGATTTTAAACCAACATCCTAACAATGAAAAAATATATATTACAAACCCTGACAACGTTTCTAATTATAGCAAACGTAAAAGCCCAACCACCTGCTGGAGCAGTGGCGGCTAAACCAAACATCATTTATTATGCAGGCGGAAGCTGCAAATTTTATGATATCAATGACAACTTACTACTTTCAGTAGATGCTGCCGAAGCCGGATGGTCAGCCACTCCTGCAAAAACAGCATGGGCTGTTGTAACTCCAAGCAATGGAGGATACTATGAATTTCCGAATTATAGCAACAATTCACCTACCCATAATATGGGACAATACCTGCAACCATTCTGGAAATCCGATACCATTTATAATGAATTGGTACTTTTAAACGGAGTAAATACCACAGCAAACCTCATGTTTAAACCCTCCAAAATAATTTCAGTTACTAATTATAATTCTTCTCAATCATTTATTCAAAATACTGATTTTTCTGTTACAGGGAATGTAATTAAACAGTTAACAGCAAAAGTGTCTGCTTCGGTTTCAATAGTAGCAGGAAAAAAGGGAAATGGACAGCCCAACGGTTTGATGAATACCAAAGCTACTTCCTGGACTTGTGTCACTTACATTCCAGACAGAAGTAATTGGAATGGTTCGTCATTGCTAGGATACAAAGGCGATAAATTACCTAAAACCATGACTAAATTAAAAGCAGGCCAACCTGTTAAAATTCAGGCCTATGGTATGAGTATTACGGCTGGTCTTAATGTAAGTGGTTTTGCAGGTGATGATAAAAATTTTACTCCAACTGCACCTTATATGCATAGTTATGTTGATTTATTAGAAAATGCTTTGGAAGCAAGATTTGGTTCCGATATTAACATGATTAACGGTTCCTGTGGAGGTAAAATGGTTGCATGGATAGATCAATATTGCGAGAGTATGGTTGTGCCAAATGTTCCTGATTTAGTTATTTTAGACATGGGAATGAATGACATTTGGGGAACAACTACTAATGCTGCATTTAAATCAAGTATGCAATCGTGTATCAATAAAATAAAAACAGCTAACCCGAATACGGAATTTATTTTAATTGGCAATATGTTACCAGATGTAAATTCGCAGGGGGCTCCATCCAATGGCGATGTGTTGATGTATGGATTTTTATCTCAACTCAAAAGCTTGGAAACCACAGGCATTGCAGTTTTTGACATGACCACTTTAAGCGATACCATTTATAAAAGAAAAGGCGCTGCACATTGTCATTCCAATTCACTGCATCCTAACGATTACTTAGCCAGATGGTATGCACAAGGTTTGGCTGAATTATTTAACGATGGCAGCTCAATCAATAAAACGGCTAAAAAATATTATGTAAATACAACGGGAAACAATACGGATGGATTGAGTAAAGCGAATGCATGGACAAGCTTGGATAAAATCAATACCAAGAATTTCAATGGTGGAGATACCATTGTTTTTGAAGGAGGAAAGACTTTTACGGGCAACATTGAATTTGATAACAATGATGGCAATTCAGCTGAAAAGCCTATAATCCTAACTACTTATGGGTCTGGTCAAGCAATCATAAAAACTAACCTAACAACAAAATGTGGATTTAAAGCCACCAATACACAAGGTTTCCATATCAGTAATCTTAAATTTATTGGACCTGGAAATGGAACCCAAAAAGACATTGACGGTATGTTGTTTTTTACAACCAATCAAACTGGATATTTAAGCAATATTCAAATAAAAAACTGTGAAGTAAGTGGTTTTGGCTATTGCGGAATTCGTTTTTATTCCAACTGGGATGCTAATGTAAAAGCAGGTTATAAAGATGTAATCATCGATCAATGCAAAGTTCACGATTGTCGAGAGAATGGAATTGTAACATTTGGTTTCGATGTGCAAACAACTAATTTTTACCACCACAAAAAATTCACCCTAAAAAATACAGAGGTTTATAACATAACAGGTTATGCCTCTTCAACACATAAAGGAAGTGGAATAGTTTTATCGCAAATAGATTCTAGTTTAATAGAACGTTGTGTTGCTTACAATACAGGAACTGCTAATTCTGCCTGTGGCGGTCCGGGGGGAATTTGGGTATGGGCTGCCAATGCAATAACCATCCAATATTGCGAAAGCCACCACAATTCATCAGGAACTTCTGCCGGTTGCGATGGATTAGGATTTGACCTTGACGGTGGTGTTACAAATTCGACAATCCAGTATTGCTATTCACATGACAATGATGGTGCAGGATACCTTTTAGGAAATTTTGCAGGAGCAAGACCTTGGGGCAATAATACAGTAAGGTATTGTATTAGCGTAAACGATGCCAAAACCAATAATTCAGCAGTAACATTATTTACAGCACCTAGCACCACATGGAATGGACTAAAACTTTACAACAATACCATTTATGTAAGCCCATCTTCCAAAAACAAATACTCAACTTTTGGCGCTTTTCAAATGACAGATTATGGAACAAATATGTCAGGTGTGGAATGCTATAACAATATTTTTTACACTACTGGTGGACTACCTTTGGTAACTGTTCCAAACACTTTTGTAGCTCAAACACCTAAGTTTATCGGCAATTTATATTATACAAACGGAGAACCTTTTTCAATAACATACGGCAGCAAATACACTTCATTAACAGACTTTAGAAGTGCAGGTACTTATTGTGAAAAAAATGGCAGCAATAACACTGGTTTATTCGTAGATCCAATTTTAATTAACACCAATAAAAGCCCATTAACGGTTTATCCAAAACCAACAGATTCTTTGAATGCATTTCATTTTTCGCAAATGTCTCCATGCAGAAATGCAGGCTTAGATTTGCAAAGCCTTTTTAATATTAATATGGGCAACCGAGATTATTGGGGCAATACAATAAAAAACGAAAATGCTTATGACATTGGAGCTTATGAATTGCAAAGCCTAACTTCAGGTATATTCTCGTCAGAGCTTTCAAGTTTTGCGATATATCCAAATCCTTTTGGAAATGAAGACTTAATTATTGATATTTCCAAAAACTACAGTCCAAATACTCAACTTAATTTATTTGATATTACTGGCAAGTTGTGCTTTTCTCAAAATTTAATTGATGGAATAAACGCTATAAGAGTGCAATTTTTACCAAAAGGATTGTATATTATCACAATTAGCGATGGGTTAAAGTTGCAATCATTCAAATTAATAAAGAGTGAATAAAAATAGCTATAACAGCACCTACAAGAAATTGGCGGCTCAGTGGTTAAATGAAGCTTTGTGCTTCGTATCAAGTTCAATGCTGGCAGACAGTTTTGTGCTCCGAAATCGCCAACTTCTTGTAGCTGCCAACCGATATCGGGCAGCCTAAAAGCAAAACAGATAATAAAACGGGAAAAAGCGATGATGATGAAAATACTATGGAAATACTGATTGACCACATAATACGACCGACTAGCTTTGTAATAGACTGATTTAAAGCTATCAGTGGTCTAGAAAAAATATGAAAATATGAAATACGTAATAATTTTACTCTTACTCGGCTTATCCGCTCCTTCAAACATGAAAGAAATTTATAATTTTTCAACCCAATCGAACGTCAAAGAATGGCGTATTGTCAACGATGGTGTGATGGGTGGTATATCCAAAAGTTCATTAGTGCTTACTGATGAGGGACATGGACAATTTTCAGGTCACGTTTCATTGGCGAACAACGGAGGATTTGCCTCGATTCAATTGAACACACCAATCAAATTAGGAGAAGAAAAGACATTTGTTGTTTTGCGGGTAAAAGGCGATGGTAAGAATTATGAGTTTCGTTTGAAGGGCAGTATTTCGCAGGCAGAGTCTTATGTGCACCAATTTAACACTTCAGGAAAGTGGGAAAATATCAAGTTAGAAATCAGGGAATTTTACCCGCAATATCGAGGGCGTAAAATGAACATCCCGAATTTTAATTTTGAAAGCATCGAGCAATTGAGTTTTTTAGTTGCCAACAAGCAAGACGAAGACTTCGAATTATTGATTGATTGGATAGGCTTGGAGTAAATTCAAAGTTGCCAGCGACTATTTTGGACGAGCATAAAACATGCAGCAGACAAGAAGGCCGACCCATAACAGCGTGCAAGCGCCATAACCCTGCCGCAGGCGCAACACAGGGTTACGATCGCCTGCACGCAAACCGTTATGCTCTTTGTTTAAATTATTGTGTAATGCGGTTTTGGCCATATTCACTGCAGCTCAATTATGTACTTTGAGAATGTATGTTTTTTGCATGAGATATGTCCACAATCTATTGGTATAAGAAGTAATTTGTACAAACATTTATTCACAAGAATTCTCAAAAGGATTACAACACTTGTTCGTAAAAATGAAAAAAAAGGTATTTTTGCACTCCAATTTTTTCAGGATTTAAATTCGTCGAAAAAATCTCTTTTTACGGGTTGATCAAATTGGGCCTATAGCTCATTCGGTTAGAGCAACTGACTCATAATCAGTAGGTGCTTGGTTCGATTCCAAGTGGGCCCACATATTAAACATTTAAACCGCTACAAATCAGTTGATTGTAGCGGTTTTTTTATGTTGGGGGAAACAAAAGGGGAAACATTTTATTTTAGTTTGTTTGATCTGCACCCTCACATGATCACCTCGCCCCATTTCATCCAAGTACCATAACGGGTTTCTATTTCGTCCATTGGGCAGATGCTGCGGTCGTGGGCTTCTTGAATGGAGGCTACGTTCCAAAATAATCTCAACTCTTACCTAACAAAGAGGTCTTGAATTAGCAGAGTTAGCACAGAATTATTAAATGAACCTAGAGACCTTGCTAATTAGCGGAAGTGGGAGCACTGACTGAAATGTTTCAATAGTTGGATATCGAAAACACAAAGTCTTCTTTAAATTGCTCGAGTCCGCCTTTATACTTCTCAGCAATAATGGACTTACGAAAAAAAGTCGGGATAGGTCTGTATTGATGGGCATGATTTCAAAGTAACGTTATTTTTTCAATAACGCAATACACTCAACACACCATCTCCCAAACCACCCAAGCCATTACAACAGGTAGGAATAACAACCATGCTACACTCACCAAGCAACCTCTACTGGTTTTATTGTACACCTTATTGTAAAGGGCTTTTTTAGGGTCGGTAACCCAGCCGCCACCTAGGGGGGCTTTCACGCCCAAGTTATGACGCACAATGCGCTTTAGCGAGGTACGAGCTGCAATGCGTTTACTAAGGGAGGGTATGCGGAATCCGAATTTCATTTTTTTATCTCTGCTAAGTTAATTCTCTTTTTCCAAAAAATCAAAGACGTCTGCTTAGCCTATGCTTTTTAAACTGCCCGGTGTCGCCAACAAGTGGCTTGAAGCTGCTACATTTTTACATGAGATAGCATTGAAATCACTCCACAAGCTAAATGACGTAACTTTGAGTCAGCAGAAGTTTGAGCAGTATATTGGTAAAGAGCGATTACACTACTACAAACGTGTATTCACTCAAAAAGATTGGCTAGGAGATCAACAAATGGGTCAGGTAACCAAGGGTTATTTTACCAATCCTAATTTCTCTGCCAATCACGATGGCTCTATCTCTTTATGGAATGTCTATAATTTTATGACTGAAGCTAATAAGAGCAGTTATATAGATAGGTTTATTCCCAAAGCCATGCAAATCAGCAATATGCTAAGTTTGTCGTGAGTAATGCAGGGGAATGTAAAAGCTCCTCTACTTTTTAAAACGGCTCACCTTCAATTTCAGGTGTTTCGTTGTCCTGCTCCTTGGTTATTTCCTTTATCCAATTAGCACGTCTTTCAGGATTCCAAAACTCGTCAGGGTTTATACCCCAACCATGATCATCTGGAGGAGACGTATAGCTCAAGAGATAGGTATAATTAATCTTTAATACAGACACATCTAGAACTGGTAAACCTGCAACGCTCATAAACTTTTCAATAACGTGGTTTCTTTCCTCTATGCTATTGGTGTTTACCGTTAAGAACATGTTGCTTGCAATCTTCACTTTCCAATTATTGTTAAACATTACCTCGAAATATTGAAACCTATACCATTTGGGACGTAAATAGTCCAACAGCTCAGAAGTGTTATTGCACTTGCGTTTTAACCAATGACTCTTATATACCGTTCCTTTTCTGGCTCTGTGGCTTGGTGTATCCTGATACAATATCTTTTTATCTGTAATCTCCAGATGTTTGAAATGACTCAGCAACCACAAATGATCTAGTGCATTGTCTATATCAAATTGTACACTCTTGTCATCCGATAGAAGCTCAATACTGGTTATAAGGTTACAATGCATAATGGGATGTTTGTCTAAATCGTAATTTGTGTTTGATGTCAAAATTAACCCAAAAGTTAAGGTACAAGTGCAAAATCAATATTTTTGGAAATATCCATCCACTATCAACGTCTCCTGCTCACCCAAAATTTGATTTGAAATCGGGTTAGCCTAGGCCAGATGTTGAATGATTCTTATCAATTATACAAATCCTCAACGTCTTCGCTTTTCATATAATCGTTCAATAGTCATAAACGCCCAATGCGGGAAGCGATTGAGCGGGATGGAGTTGAATGGAAACATCTTGGCGAACCTCAACCCCCAAACGGCCCGGCGCCCAATATACACCACATGCTGATCAACAATTTTGATGGCGCAATTGGCCGAAGCGGCAGCCCGGAATGCGGAAGGTCTATTGCCTGCCTCGGAAAAAGGGCGCGCGGCAGTAAGCCCCTTTTGACGCGATGCAGGCAAAGGCCTTGCGCATGAGGACTAGAGCTGAGGCCGTGGCCGTTTGCCGAATAAAAACCTTCGTGTTGCTGCATTGAATTTTTAACCTCAAAGGGCACCATATATGTTCTAATTACCGATCACCCCTTTTGGCTGCTTCATAATCCGGGGTATCCAAATGCTGTTCATACCCCTCAGGAATTTTCCGATCTGCAAAAATGGCTTTGTAGGCTTTGAGCGTCATGCTGTCCCAATGCAGGATGCCTCCATGAAATTGCCTTAATTGCAGATGATTCAACCAAATGAAAAAACAGGCCATGACCAGGGCAAACCAGCGGAAGACCTTTTTTTTGAAAATCCATTGGACAAACGAACCCATGAAAAGGGCCAGTATGGGGTAATACTCGATCATTACCCGACTGCCATAAGAACCGCCATACCACCAGCACCACCAGCTAAAGATGACCCACAAATATACGGGCAAAGTCAGGAGCAAGAAGGTCTTGTAGGGCCGCATATCTGCTGACTGCACAAAAAGACCTGCGAGTGCAAAGATCATGACCGGCGAATAAACTAACCACCCTTTTCTGAATCCGAACAAGCCTTCAAATATTTTAGGATCGTTAAAGAAAAACCGCTCGTTGTCGTAACTATAAAAAATCCAATGGCCGCTGACATGTTTCCAATATAAAAATTGGGGCATCCAAATGATGATAAATGCCAGGAATACAAGAATCCACGCTATTGGGCTCCTCTTTAAAAACTGAATCCAATCGCGGGGAAAGATGATCAACAAGGGCAACAACGCAGGCATTAGATTGGTTGGACGAATTAATACCAGCCAGGAGGTAATGAGCACTAAACCAAAAATGCCGGAAACGGTCATCTTTCTCTTTAAATTCAGACTGATCAGCCACTGCACACACAATAAGAAAAACGAATACACATGGCTTAATCCGGGGGCCATGCTGATGTAATAAGGCAAATTGGTTGCTCCGAAGATCAACAACATTACCACCCCTGCCACAGGGGGGTTAACATGCATGCGCAGTATTTTTTGAAACAGCCAAATGCTGATTAATCCGAAGAGCAATGTATTCAGGGTGAGGGCCCATTGGTAAGGTTTAGAAAATCCATTTCGGTGATACTCCGGATGTTTCAGCACATAGGCATCGGCCAAATAAAACGAAGGGGCATAAAAATACGCCAAACCCAGGGTCATTTTTTGAAAACGCTGCCCGTTGGGAAGTTGGTTGTACCACAGGGCATCGAGCGGTTCTCCGGGTGGAAGGGTATCTGCAAAACCAAAGTCTATATCTTCATAAATATGCCAGGCCGGCAGATAACCATAGTAACTTGTTACATCGTGGATGATGGCGCGATGGTCTTTCACCGGCGGATAATGTTGGGTCAGCCATATCAGGTACAGACTGCAAATGAGGGCAATCCATCGGTCGATATTTCGGATGAAATGCATGTTTCGGATTAGCTTTTTGGCGTGAGCAGCATATTAAAAGACGGCCAAACGTATTTACCTGACTTTCCGCAGATGTTTATCCAAACATTCAGCCATTGAGCCGCCAGTTTTTGTCCTGCGCCTTTTTGAGCAAGATTGAATGGATTGCCTTTGAAAACACAGTGATATCCGGAGGCAAAGCGCTCATATTCATGGAAATAAAGCAATCTTTCGGCCCAATTTCCGTTGTTGGGATCGCAGGTATTGTGCAAATATTTGTCTTTATACGGATCTACATGTCGTTGCCCGTCGAGCCATAAAAAAACAAAGGATTCCATGTCTTTGAAGGTGATTCCCCGGGTGATCATGGCCAGTGCATGGGTGGCTTCGTGGTTGATGGAATGATAATGTTTCTGAATCCAGTCGTATCTCAACTGAAAAAACGGCTCGCGGTGATCGGTTTCCTTTAAATTATCAGGATCTCCCTCCCATTCGCACTGATGATGTATTTTTTTGAAATATTTCCGCTTTAAAACATTGTAAACATTGGCCGAGGTGTTGTGTACCTGGATTATTTCGGGGAAAGATTCACGGGTCTTTTGAAAAAATTGAGCGAGATCATAAATATGTTCCACCACATCGAGGCTTACCATCACTTCCAGTTTTGAGCCTTCTGACCGAATCAGCGCATTAACATCCCCCTGAATGATCCGATCGATAGAAAGATTAAGAGCAGAAGCAATGACCTTCACATCGCGACAAGCTTCCGGATAGGTGTCGACATAAAGAACCTCACAATCGAAACATTCCTTGGCCAGCAAACCCAGCAATCCGGTTCCTCCCCCGTAATCGCACAATACCTTGAAACCCGGTTTGAGGCGAAGGGCATCCTCCAGAATACGACCATGGAGCAATAGCATATAATCGAGATAAACGAGATGTTTTGTTAGATAGGCCCGGTTATAGGGGCTCAAGGCGAGCGCATCTACCTGTATCTTTTTTAGCTTCGCGCGGAGTCTTGCAATGCCTTCCGTTATTTCTTTTGTGTGTATTTCCATCAGTCTTTACATTCCATGGCCAGCAAACTTCCACTTTTGTAAGTGATTTCTACCCATCCATCGCCGGATACTTCATTGCTCGAACCACTTCTGCCGTCTGTGCTGAGCGCTTCATCATCCAAAGAATACTTGAGTCCGCGGGTGGTAATCCCATTGACTGTACCCAACGGAATCAAGGAAATAATTTCTCCGGGGTTATATTTTTTTCTAAATGCCCGGGGTAAAACAAAGATACGAGAATGATCATCGAGCAGACAGGCATTGATTTCATCTTTATACAAACCAAGGGTGCAAATATTGTTAAAGGTATGATCGGCCCTCATTCCGGTAGCCCAAATGATATTCACCGCTTTATGGTCTTTTTCGATCAGGTATTCAATCCCTTTTTGCAAATCCGTTTTTTCCTGATCCGGTCGATGCAGAATTGGAATATGCATTTGTTTCAAATGGACCGCATCCTGCTCGCTCAAAGAATCCAAATCACCGATTACCACATCAAAATGGATCCCCAATTTCAGCACTCTTTCCAGTGCACCATCCAAAACAACGATATACGGACTCCATTCGAGCAACTGTCCAATCAGCTCTGAATGACATTGCGCACCGTTGGCGATGATCAAGGCCGGCTCCTGTTTTTCTCTGATGATATGGTGACTGCTCATTTTATTTTACAGATATATTGCGCGTTGAATTTTATTTTGTCAAAACAAAAGTGCTTTTTTGAATAAAACCATTTACAAGGCATTTATTTTTTACATGAGAAAAAAAATTCTTTTCAGTTTTTGGATGCTTTTGCTGGTTATATCTAGCTGCAAGCGGGTGGATGAGGCATCATGGAATACCCGAATCAAGACTCCTTTGGCGGAAGCCGACCTTAGCCTTACCGACTTAATTGCCGACAGTCTGCTGCTGAGCGATGATGATGGGGCTTATCGGCTCATTTATGAATATGAAACCCTGTTGGATAGCTTTGGTGATGTGCTCAACGTTCCGGATACCTTAAATCAGGTTTCTGTATCGCTCAACCAACTCATCTTAGAAGACCGCACCCTCACAGATACCATTACCCTCAGGGAGATTATGCCCGAAAGCAGATTTCTGGATGGTACTACCGTTCCGCTGCCTGCGCAGGACATTACCAGTGCCGGTGCGCAGGAAATAGACATATCTGAAGCTTTTTTCAAAAAAGCAAAATTCAAAAAAGGGTTTCTGGAAATCGGCATTCACAATGATTTGCCGGTATATGTTGATTTGATTGTGTTTAAGCTATACAACAAGAGCAATCTGGCTGAAATTGCCAATGATACCTTCAGAGACATTGCCCCTTTTTCAAGTGCCTATAAATCCATCTCTCTGGCAGGAAAAGAGGTAGATGGTATATTGGTGGGAGAATTGATTCGCGTTAAAACCCGCGCCAGTGCAGGCCCGGTGCTGATTGATGCCGATAAAGGGCTGCGCCTCGAATTAAAGGTAACCGGACTGGAACCGGAATATGCCACCGCCGTTTTTCCATCACAAACCTTGATTCAGGAAAACCAGGAAGTGACCTACAAATTCGGCGGCCCCGAAATAACGGTCATGCGCATTCGGTCGGGTTATGTTAAAATGAAGGTAGTGAGCACCATAGAAGAAGAAATTGTGCTCAATTACCGCATTCCTCAGAGCAGCTATAAAGGACAACCCGGAACGCCCTTGGTAAAGGAAGTCAGGGTTCCTCCCGCTCCGAAAGGTCAAACTTCTTCGATCGATCAACTTTTTTCCATCGCAGATTACGAAGTGCTTTATAAAGGGAAAGACCCCAATAATCCGCCGTTTACCAATACCGTTTACAGTGAGTTATCAGCCCGCATGGAATCGTCGGGTAAGGAGCGGTCTATTGCCTTGTCAGACAGTGTTTTCATCATCTTCGGGTTGGTGGATATCGTGCCTGAGTTTGCCATCGGTGATTTCGGCAAGAAAACATTTTCAATCAATGAAAAAGAAGCCATCAAAGCCTTTAAAAACATCACAGGAACCCTCAGTCTGGAGTCTGTGAACATGAGTCTGCTCCTCGAAAATGCATTTGGCATAGAAGCCGATATTCAAATTAAAAATTTGAACGGCATCAACAACCGGAATGGCAAATCAGCCAAACTCTGGAGTGCCAATCTCGATGAAGTGATAACCTTGCCCAGGGCGATGAATCCACCGCTGACCTCAACCTATCGGATTCTCACTTTTAACAATCAGAATTCAACCCTCAAGCCCTTTATTGAGAACCTCCCGGATCAACTGCACTCCGAATTCAATATCGTGAGCCGACCGCGCGGAAGCAACAACTACACCGATTTCGTGTTTTTCGATAGCTACCTTAAAGCGATTCTTCGGCTCGATATGCCGGTTCATTTCGGGGCAGACAACCTCCGATTGGTTCAGAAACGCGCGTGGGATTTAAACAAAAATCAGGAAAGGTCAGAACGCATCAAATCCGGAACCATAACCGTGTTGATGGAGAATGATTTCCCCTTAGCGGCCAATATTCAAATTGAATTTTTATCCGACACTGAAGAAGTGCTCACCACGCTTTTTCCGAGCGGTAGTGGAGGAGAAGCCGCCGCGGGAATGATTACACCTGGACAAGAAAAAACCACCGCACCCGGTTCGAGTCGTTTAACGGTGGAGGTGAATGAAGCCAAGATGGCCCTGGTTAAACAAGCTAAATATATCCGCATCATTTCTACCCTGGATACCCCGGGCAGTGAACGTTACAAGATATTCGACCATTATAAAATAAACGTAAAAGTACTAGCTGATTTTATCTATGAACAACGCCTCTAAGTGGTTTATCAGCATGCTCTTTTTGCCATTGTCTTCTGTGTATGGGCAAGTTTTTGAAACCCCTGAATGGGATGCCAATCCTTTGATGGGCAATTTTCATAAATCTATCAAAGCAGAATATGCTTTCAATGCGGTATCCAAACATTTGAACTATTCATTTGCAAGGGATTTTTATACCGGTCAGTTTTTGGATGAGCCCTTGATTCTTCAAAATGAAAACCGTCTGGATCCGAATAAATTGAATCACCTGGGTTTCGAAACACAAGGAGGAATTTCGTTTTTGATGACCCCTAAAACCGTATCCCCGACCAAAGTCAGGCAGGCTTACGCCTCCCTTGGTCAGCAAAGTGTTTTGGGATCTATGTACACTTCTGATGCCTGGAAATTACTGATGCGGGGCAATGGACCCTATGTAGGTCAAGCCATGGATTTGGCCAAAAACGGTTTCAGAAATATGCAATGGTTTGAGTTGTCTTATGGTGAAAGAACAAAAAATTTGAGTAAAAATAACATGATGCAATGGGGTGTGAATGCCCTGATGCTCAGACGCTATCAATATGTATTTATTCAAGACGGTCACCTCATCACAGCTAACGAAGGAGAATATGTCGATGTTTTGGCCAAGGGAAGCAGAGAACAGCAACAAAGTCCCGGAATTGGATTGACAGGTAATTTTTCCTACAGCAAGGGCATGGGTACCAAGCAAGTGATGCAATGGTACGTGAAAGATGTAGGGGTCTCTTTTTTAGGGAACAACCGATATGAGGTTGATACTTCCTTTCGCTTTTCCGGCTTTTATGTGGCCGATCCGCTTACATGGGTGTCAGGGGATCAGTGGCAAAACAAAACAGATTCTTTGATTGAGGGACTTACCGGCAGAAAAACGAAGGCAAAACCCGTTGTGATGCCTGCCAAAACAGGGATTTTTTACTTATTCAATTTGAACAAAAATCACGGCCTGTCTATCGATCTCAGCTATCGGTTTTTCAGTTTTGCCATGCCACAATGTTTGCTGGCCCATCATGTTTTAATACGCGATGCCCTGTCTGTTAAATCTACCATCGGCTACGGCGGATGGGGTGGAATTCAGTGGAATGAAAGCTTGGCCTTTCATGGAAAAAAAGCCAGTTTGTTGATTGAATTCGGCGGCATGCAATCCATGATTTCAGACAAAATGCCCTTTCAGTTTTCGGGCAGAACCGGATTTTTCATCCGTATATAGATATCCCGCATTCCCATCCTAGGCAACCTGCCCAAAACACTTTTGAATATGATATCTAACAGGAATTAGAGCAGATACCGGCCTGTGGGAGGGAAATGGCCTTATTTGTCTTTTCGAGATCCGCAAGGTTATGGAAGCGTGAAAACCGATTATCCCATTGAGCAGATAAGGAAGCGATGGGCGAACGCCGACCCGAGCTGCTCTTCGTTTTCTTAATATCGGATGACTACCGAATATAGGTAACCTAAATAGATATAAGAAGTGGCTCCCATTGTGGCATTCGCCGAAATATCCTTAGCGGATAGAAAAGAGAAACTTTGAGTACCGAGCCAAAGTGAAAATAGTACAATAAGGCATAGCCGAAATTGGACTATACTGAACTTGGTTGCGGCATGAAGCCTTGATTTATTTTGATTACTTTTTTTGATAAAGCAAAAAAAATTGGGGGTGAATTAATTATCTTCTTATCAGAAAGGACGTTTGGGCAAAGCCCTGAAAATCAAATTTTCAATAAAGTCAACCGTTCTAACTAATTATAGATCCTTTGCTTCTTGGGGTGCGAGCAACAGATTTTATCCCGCAAACAAAGGAAATCCGGCCATCCAGCCGGTAACCTCCGTTTTGATCGCATCCAAAACGTTTTCATCATTGTGATGGATCAACGCTCGATCGATCAACGAAGCGATGCGATCCATATCAGATTCCTTTAAGCCACGCGTAGTAATCGCCGCCGTGCCCAATCGGATTCCGGAGGTTACAAAAGGAGAACGCGTTTCAAAAGGAACCGTATTTTTATTCACCGTGATATGGCATTGAACCAGGGTTTGCTCTGCCAATTTGCCTGACATGTGTTCGCCTTTGTTGCGCAAATCAATCAGCATCAAGTGGTTATCTGTTCCATCTGAAATGATTTCATACCCTCTTTGGACCATCGCTTTGGACAAAGCAGCCGCATTCAGGATCACCTGTTTGCAATACGTTTTGTATTCCGGTGAAAGTGCTTCACCAAAAGCCACTGCTTTGGCTGCAATCACATGTTCCAGCGGACCGCCTTGTGTACCCGGAAAAACCGCGCCATCCAATATCGCGCTCATCATCTTGTCTTCGCCTTTCGGCGTTTTGATGCCCCAGGGATTAGGGAAATCTTTCCCCATCATAATGACACCCCCTCTTGGACCGCGCAATGTTTTGTGGGTAGTTGAAGTGATGATATGGCAGTAAGGTACAGGATTGTTGAGCAAGCCCGCAGCAATCAAACCGGCCGGATGGGAAATATCTGCCAACAAAACTGCGCCCACTTCATCCGCTGTTTTGCGAAGAGCGGCATAGTCCCAATCGCGGCTGTAACTCGATGCGCCGCAAATAATCATTTTAGGTTTCACCTCATGGGCCGTGCGGTTCAATTGGTCATAATCAATGCGCCCGGTGGTTTCACTCACCCGGTAGAAATGCGCTTCATATAGCTTTCCTGAAAAGTTTACCGGAGAACCATGGGTCAGGTGACCGCCATGACTCAAATCAAAACCCAGAATACGATCTCCGGGGTTGAGGCAACCCAACATAACGGCAGCATTAGCTTGCGCTCCGCTGTGCGGTTGAACATTTGCCCATACAGCCCCAAATAGAGCACATAAACGATTTATCGCCAGTTGTTCTACCTGATCTACGATTTCGCATCCACCATAATATCGCTTTCCGGGAAGGCCCTCTGCATATTTATTGGTAAGAACACTTCCTACGGCAGATAAAACCTGCTCTGAAACAAAATTTTCAGAGGCAATCAGCTCAATTCCCTCTAATTGCCTTTGGGCTTCTTTATCAATGAGTTGAAAAATTTCAATATCTCTTTTCATATATGTATTGTCGCAAATGTTGAAGCAAAAATAATTCTATTCTGCACGTGCCTTGCTTTTACACATCATTTTTCTGATTTGTGTAAAAAAAACCTGTTTCATCATCAGTCAGTTGTGGACAACTTGTGGGTTTCGTGCAGCGATTTTGTAAATTCTTTGTATCTTCTCCTACAATTATAAATACACTTTTCTCGATTAGTCAATGACTTCGTGCGAAAAGACTGCATTTAATGAAAACGGGTTATGAATTTTGAAATAATGTTTACGAAACCAAAAGTCGGGAAATGGATGCGCAATGCGCTTTTGTTATTTCTACTTTTACCCTCAATCCAAATTTTTGGACAAAATGTAGGGGTGAATGATGATGGCGCCGATCCTGACAATTCTGCTATGTTGGATATTCGATCCGTTAACCGAGGATTATTGATCCCTCGTATGACCAAAGCACAAAGGATTGGAATCCCGGCTCCTGCCAACGGACTGTTGGTTTATCAGACCGATGATACCATCGGATTTTGGTTCAATGGCCCGGCCAAATGGGAACCGGTATTCAGATACATCAACGCCGGCACTGGTCTAACCGGAGGTAAAATTTATTCATACGGAAGCATCAATCTAGCCAATACCCCTATCGCGCCCGGCTCTTATGGTGCAACCGATTCTATTCCTCAATTTACCGTTAATCCTCAAGGTCAGCTGGTTTTTGCCAGAAACCTCCCGGTTTTTGAAAAAGATGCCGTCATCGGCAATGAAGTGACCGATACCCTGAATGCCCGGGGGATATTGCAAAAATATGGATCAGGAACTTTGGCAGATCCGCTCAAACTGGGCATTATGCCCGGATTGCAACTGAATGATGTGTGGATGTGGAAAAATGGCCAATGGGTTTCGGCTCCTTTGCCTGTGCCTCCCACTGAAATAGACTCCATCATCGGAAATGAAATTACCAACGTTAGTCAAGGCAGAGGTTTATTGACAAGAACCGGAGCCGGTAGCAGCGTTTCACCCTATCAACTTCAAATAACCGGAGGCACGAATGTAGGAGATGTATGGACCTGGAATGGCACCAACTGGATTTCTTCCGCATTGCCTCAAATTCCAAAAGAAAAAGACAGCATCATAGGCAATGAAATCACTGATGTAGCTTTTGGAAGAGGGATGCTTACCAGAACAGGCACAGGAACCGATGCAGACCCATATAAACTAGTAATCGGCACCGGCACCAATCCGGGCGATATCTGGATGTGGAACGGAACCAACTGGATAACCACTCCCTTAACTATCCCAATAGAAAAAGACAGCATTATCGGCAACGAAGTAACCGGCGTTTCCCAAGGGGCAGGGATGCTCAGCAGGGTTGGCATCGGAACCGCAGCCAATCCTTATACCCTTCAAATTGCTAATGGTAACAGTGCAGGTCAGGTTTGGATGTGGAATGGAAGTGCCTGGACACCTACCCTATTCACCATCAACAAAGAACAAGACAGTGTGATCGGCAACGAAATCGTTGATGTTGCACAAGGCAGGGGAATGCTTTTCAGAAATGGATTAGGAACTGCGGCCAATCCTTATTCCTTGGTCATCAATCCGGGTGGAAATACCGGCGATGTATGGATGTGGAATGGAACCAATTGGGTTTCTTCAGCCCTTCCTCCTGAACGAGATAGCATTACAGGAAATGAAATAACCAATGTAGCCAATGGCCGGGGTATGCTCAGCCGTGCAGGCGGAGGCAGCAGCACCAATCCATTTGTACTAAACATCACTCCCGGAAATAATGCCGGAGATATTTGGCAATGGAATGGTACCAGTTGGACCATTATTCCGTTGGTGATACCGGTAGAAAAAGACAGCATTATTGGCAACGAAATCGTATCCGTAAGCAGAGGAAATGGGATGCTCACACGCGCAGGTGCAGGCACCACAGCCTCGCCCTATACGTTAGAAATCGCGAATGGAGCCACCATCGGCGATGTTTGGAGATGGAATGGCACTCAATGGATCTCCTCACCCCTACCCATTGAAAAAGACAGTATTATTGGAAACGAAATATCCGACACCTTAACCCATGGTTTCTTGCAAAAGACAGGGTTGGGAACTGCCTTAAATCCATTAAAAATAGGCATGAAAAGCGGTGCCAATATTGGCGATGTATTGGCTTGGAATGGAACCAGCTGGTACAGCAGCAATGGAAATCACAACACTTTAGATAAAGCCTATGACGAAGGCGGTGCAGGTGCTGGTCGTGCGATTATCGCGGATGCCGGTGCCGTTGAGATCAATGGTACAGATGGTTTTCTCTCTACAGGCACTTTTGGCACAGGAACCGGCATCAATCTCAGCGGAGCCGGAACCCGCTTGATATGGAACCCACAAACATCCACCTTTAGAGCCGGAACCGTGAGTGGCACACAATGGAATGCCGCCAATGTAGGTGCATATTCTGTTGCCATGGGAAGAAACGTACAAGCCAGCGGAATTCAATCTTTGGCTTTGGGTTTTGACAATGTGGCATCCGGAAGAAATTCATTTGCCATCGGAGATAGTTCTGTGGCTTTGGCCCTCAATTCGGTGTCTTTGGGACACAATAATCAAAGTTACGGACAGAATGCTTTTTCACTGGGTACAGGCAACCAAAATGTCGGCTATTATACCGGCACAGTGGGAAAAGAAAACCTCGCCAGAGGAGAGCACAGTTTTGCCTTCGGGTATCAAGACACTTCCTGGGCTGAATTTTCCATGGCCATGGGATTTCAAACCAAAACGACCGGGTATGGTGCCATTACTTTGGGTACCAGAGCCACAGCTACCAATCCTTATGCTGTGGCCATAGGTTATCATGTTGACGCCACTGCTGATCAATCATTCGCCATTGGCAGTTATGTGACTACCGACAATAAGAACGGTTCAATGGTTTTCGGTGACGCTTCGTCTACCAACTATACAAAACCCATTGTCATCAATCAAATGGTCATGCGATTCGATAACGGTTATCGACTTTATACCAATTCATCGTCTACCATTGGCGTTTCTATGGGACCCGGAGCTACTGCATGGAGCTCCATTTCGGACGTGAACATGAAAGAGAATTTTGAAGCAGTTAACGGTGAAGAGGTGCTTGCGAAAATAAAATCGTTGCCTCTCACCCGTTGGAACTATAAAGACAATGACCCTTCGGTGCAATACATTGGCCCTATGGCACAGGATTTTCACCGTACATTCAGGCTTGGAGGATTAGATAGTCTTTCGATCAGCACATTGGCCATGGATGGTGTTACGTTAGCCGGTGTGAAAGCATTGGTGGATCGCACCGACCAATTGCAAAAAAGAGATGCAGAATGGGCCAAACTGAGTTTAAAAGTTAAAAACCAGGAAGAAGAAATTGCTGCCCTTCGCCGCGATTTGGAAGAAATGCAAAAAATCCTCCAAAACCAAACCAAATCAAGCAAATAGCCCGAGCATCCATTGCATAAAATCGCAGCCATATCGCTTTTGATATTGGGGTTCTTGTTCAAAGCAGGAGCTCAAGGTCTCATTAACAATGGTGGAAACATTGTGATGAAAACCAATACCTATTTGATTGTGAAAGGCGCAAACGGCCACTTTCTCAACAAAAACAATGGCCTGGTAGACATGCGCGGCGCGGCTTTGATGAAAGTAGGCGGCAATTGGACCAATGAAGCGGCCAATCCGGTTATGAAAAGCAATGGAGGAACCGTAGAACTCAATGGAGGTATTCAAACCATTGGAGGGTTTTATCCAACCGGATTTTCCGGATTGATTTTGGGGGGTACCGGCGAAAAAAGATTACTGGTGAATACCTACACCGGCGGAGTTTATGGAGGCACAAAAAGTGGCGTCTTGGTTTTACATAATCGATTGGTATTGAATTCGAAGCGATTGATTGTGAACAATGGCAGACCTTCTGCAATTCACAGAACTACCGGCTATATTCTGAGTGAAACGGATCCGATTACCGGCTATGGTGAAGTACAATGGAATCTTCGTTCGAGCAACAACGATTCGCTTTACATCTTGCCTTTTGGCGCGAATGATGCACAATTTATTCCTTTGGTGTTGGGCGTAAAACAAGCAGGCACTCAAACGACTGACTCAGGCTATTTGGTGGTAGCCACTTATCCCACCAACCCTAATTTGCTCACCAATAACCGCCCACTCCCGACCGGAGTCAATAATTTTATGAATCGCTTTGGTCTCGAAAATGCCAACATGGCCCTCGATCGTTTTTGGGTGATTCAAGGAGGTGAATTCACCCAGTATCCCGAAATGGACGTCGTATTTAGCTATCGCGATCAAGAATGGGATGCTGTGGGTGCATCCAAAAACGACATAGAAGAACCGGAAATGGTTGCGGTCAAATACAATCAAGGAACCCAAAAGTGGGAATATCCGGGATTTGGTTTCAATGACCCTACCCTAAATCGTGTTTACACCAGCGGTCTTACTTCATATCTCGGAAACTGGGTGCTGACCGAATTGCCCTATTGCCCGGTGGCGGATTACACCACCGCCGATCGTTGTTATACCATCCCTTTTATTTTTAAAGATAGCAGCAGCATCAAGAAGTTCAACATTACAAAATGGGAATGGGATTTTGGAGATGGCAATATTTCCGTGGATAAAAATCCGGTCCACACCTACCAAAAACCCGGACTTTATCCGGTGCAGTTAAAAGTTACCGCCAGTCAGGGCTGCCCTGATTCAGTGGTGTATATGATCGAAGCCTTCACCCATCCGGATGCATCCTTTGTGCATGCCGATACATGTTTCGACCAACAAACTTTATTAAAAAGCACCTCAGTAGACACCGGCTATACCATCACCGGTGCATTTTGGAAAACCTCTGATGGCGCCAACTTAAATGGCGATTCAACCCGTCATCAATTCGGCAGCGTGGGTAGCCAATTTGCCAGTTTGATCGTGGAAAATGAAAAAGGGTGCAGAGACACCGTCATCAACACCCTCACCATTCGACCCAATCCACGCGCCACTTTCATCACACAACCCATCTGTGAAAATTCAAGCGTTGATTATTTTTCGACTTCTTCCACCGCTTCCGGAGCCATATCAAAATATTATTGGAAATTGCCATTTGGTTATGAGGCACTCCGTAAAGACACCTCCTTCTTTTTTCAAAAGCCGGGTTCCTATTCCATTCGCCATCGGGTCATCAATAACTTCGGATGTATTGACAGCACAGATGTTATACAATTGGTGAAACCCAAGGTTTATGCAGACTTCGATTTTAGTCCGGATGTGCCTACCATTGCAGATCCAAAGGTTTTCTTCACCGAAAAAACCATTAATGCGAATTCCTGGTTCTGGGATTTGGGCGAACCGGGTGAGTTCTCAAACATGCGCAATCCCATTCATGATTATAAGGACACCGGTTGGTTCAGGGTGATTCTGATTGCCAATAATGACGTAAATTGTCCGGATACAGCTGAAAAACAGGTCTATATTAAACCGGTCGTTAAAATCTGGATCCCCAATGCCTTCAGCCCTCAGGGAGGCGATATCCTCAACAATACCTTCCGCCCATTGGGCACTTTATCCGGCATTACGGATTATAACATGGTGATTTTCAATCGTTGGGGTGAGAAACTTTATGAAACCACTGAATTAGAGAAACCTTGGGACGGAACCATCCAAAACGGGAATACCCTGTGTCAAACAGGGGTGTATATGTATATGATTCGCATGATCGACATCAACCGTGAAACCCATACCTTTCATGGAGCCGTTCATTTGATTCGGTAGTCTTAAAATTGCACTTATTTGTCTCATTCTCCCTTCATTTTGAGGGAAATTGACTGAAAAAGCTTTAGGTTTGTTCTAAAGAACCACGCATGAAAGCCATCATCCCTGTTGCAGGCATAGGTTCACGCTTAAGGCCGCATACACATACACAGCCCAAATCTCTGATTCCAGTGGCAGGAAAGCCAATTTTGGCGCATATTGTTGATGAATTGATTCACCAAGGGATTACAGACCTCATCTTTATCATTGGTTATATGGGGGACAAAATAGAGAAATACGTCACCTCGCATTATCCCAAGGTCAATAGTCAGTTTGTGATTCAAACGAGCGGTAAAGGAACTGCTCACGCTTTATGGCTCACCAAGGAAATGGTGAAACCCGAAGAAGAAATGCTCATTGTTTTTGGAGATACCATCTTTAAAGCTAATTTGAAAGAGATTCTTGCTTCTGAATATACTACACTCGGGGTAAAAAAAGTGGAAGACCCGAGAGATTTTGGCGTGGCAGAGCTGAATGAAGAAGGATTTATTTTAAAACTCGTTGAAAAACCGCGCATTCCTAAAAGTAATCTTGCATTGGTGGGGGTTTACAAGATCAAACGTGCAGGATATTTGTTCGATGCCATTCAATATGTGCTTGAGAACAATATCAAAACCCTGGATGAGTACAACCTTACGGATGTGCTCATGCACATGATTAAAACAGGGGAAAGAATGAACACTTTTAAAGTGGAGAACTGGTTTGACTGCGGAAAAAAAGACATTCTGCTCGAAACCAATGCGATACTGCTCAAAGAAGGAGGATTTAAGAAACCCGATGCTAAACAGTATGTAAATACCATCATCATACCCCCGGTTTTTATTGGAAAAGACAGCTTGGTATCTAATTCTATTATCGGACCTTTTGTTTCGATAGGCGAGAAAGCCATTGTAGACTACGCCATCATTAAGAATTCGATCATTGGACCATACTCCCAATTGGAATACGCCAATCTTCAGAATTCAATCATTGGCAATGACGCTTCCCTCAAAGGTAGCCCACTAAGCCTCAATTTGGGAGACAGCACAGAAATTAATCTGGGCTGACAACCGAATTCGATTTAATCGTTGTTGATGCTGATTTCGAAGTACTCCATGACCGGATTTACCAGCAATTTATTGCAGGCCTGCTCTGCAATCAAAATGGCCTGATCCTCATCTTGTGTCTCCACGGTTAAAGTAATATGCTTGCCGATACGCACATCCTGAACGGTATCCAAACCGATTCGGTTCATGCTATTGGCTACTGCCTTTCCCTGCGGGTCTAGCAAATTTTTGTGGGGCATTACATCAATTTCAACAGTAAATTTCATGTCAGGCAGATTTTGATGCAAATGTATGGACTAATGACCAAATGATATACGAGATGATGATAAAAGGTATCCCCATAAATTTAAACACCGCGAGCCAAATGATGCATGTAGCCAGAAAAATGAAGGTATTTTGGTTATCGTTCCAGGTAAAATTCTTAAATTTAAGAGCGAACATGGGCAATGGGGCCACCATCAGAAAGGCAAATAATCCAGAGAAGAGCAGCACAAACCAAGGA
>JBIIVF010000080.1:0-11484 GCA_044339595.1 Bacteroidia bacterium | reverse complement strand
CCAAGGATTACTGATCCAATGATCGAGCGGGAATTTTTGAAATTCTATGATTAACGGAAAGCTGGCGACAGTGATACCCATCGCCGGTGAAGGAAGTCCGATAAAGCCTGACGCCTGTCGGGTATCTACATTAAATATGGCCAACCGAATTCCCACAAATAATGCCAATAACAAGGTAGCATATTTAAACACACCCACGCCCAAAGATTCGGCCATATAAAACAACAATAAGGCCGGTGCTGCTCCGAAGGTGACCATATCTGCCAAAGAATCGAATTCTTTGCCAAAATCACTCATGGCATTCAAAGCCCTCGCTACAAAACCATCAAAAAAATCGAGTATAGCGGCCAGAAAAATACAAATCGATGCGCCGGTCATCTCCCCTTTGGCAGAAAAAATGATGCTCATCACCCCAAGCAAGAGGTTGCCTCCGGTAAACCAACTGGGAATGGACTTTCGGATCCAAATCATCTTTCAAACGTATGGTTATTTTCTGAAATGGTGGTTGTATGCCATATCAAATATCGGTAAAATGATGAAAATAAAACATGGATTATCTCAAGACACCACAAAACGCTTGATCTGCTCAATAGCAGCAGATTCATCTTCCGGCAATTGGTCGAGATACCCTAGAAAGTTCTTCGCACTGCCTGTTTTGAAGTACAAATCACGCAAGAGAAAATAATTGGCCGTATAGTAACCGTAACGGATAAAGTACGCATTATTTACCGGATAAAGAAATCGATCGCGCTTAAAGGAATCGCTGTGTTTGAGTTTCTTATTGAGATAGCGTGTCAGTCGATTGAATTCACGACGATCATTTTTCCCGCCATCCAAACGGGCTCGGGTGCGATTGATTTCAAGATAAAGAATTTCATTCAATAGAATTTGCTCTTTCACCAAATTGGTATCTACCTTTTCAGGGAATCGGCGGGCAAAATCAAGAGACACGTAATTGCCCAATACATCACCGGCAGCTTCTTCGAGGCTGTAAGGGATGGGCGGGTTTTTTCCATTTCTTCGATGGATATGGTGTGATTCGTGCAAGGCAATGAAACTAAGGCAATGCAGAGGATATTGATACAACGGGCTTTGAACCCTTGCCGCAGAGGTTGCTGCCGTACGATACAACAGGGTATGATATCCTTTGTCGATCAACTCAATTTGCATGGTTTGTGCTCGTTTAAGATCACTACCATAATACCGAAAATTGGCTTCCCCATCCGGCAATCGAATTTCATCCGGTTTCGAAACATACAGATAATGTTGATATCCTTCAGATCGATGCGTATAAAAGCTCTCTCCCAATTCAATGCCCAATTCCGTGGTAATATACTGGCGGATGTCGGAGAAAAAAACCAAGACCGGATCGTCCTTATCTCCTGCAGCGCCCATGCTGAATGGAACCAATAAAGGAACCATGATGAACAGCAGCGACTTATATAAAAATGATCCTCTTTTCATGGCAGTTACCAAAGGTACAGAATAAACCAAAAGTTTACAATCAGGAAACGGACGATGAAGATGAAAATGCGACTTTTGCATTTGAGATGAAGAAAGGGATGAAACCACACATTCATGCAAGATGCATGGAGGTCATTAAGGCGCGAATAGAGATTGCTCGTGAGGCAGTGAACAACGCGCAAGAGGCGGCCAACAGTGAAGACAAAAGTTCGGCAGGTGATAAATATGAAACCGGACGTTCGATGGGGCAACTCGATCGCGACATGTTTGCTAAACAATTGGCAGAGGCGGAGAAGGATTACGCACAATTTAAATCCTTCAATCCGGAGATCATATTAAAAAAAGTAGGTCGCGGGGCCTTGATTGAGCTTGAAAGTGGCATTTTTTATCTGGTAGCCGGCGTTGGGAGTGTTCAAACCGATTTTGGCAAAATTCTGGCTATCTCCATGAATTCACCTTTGGCGGCGGCGATGTCCGGAAAGCAAAAGGGTGATGAAATTATGGTGAACGGAAAAACTATGGTGATTAAGGCGGTGGAGTGAGCTCTTTCATTTCGTAATTGAAGGATTTGAATTTTAGAAAGACATAATACCTGGCGGGAATTGAATAAAATTGATGTGAATTTTTCTTCGATTAGGGCTTACCAGCCCTATAACCTGGTTTTACTTTCTTTCCTTGATGAAAGAAAGTAAACAAAGAAAATCAAGAACGAAATCCAACCGCTTTTCTTTTCTTGTCGCACAAACCCAACGCCTCCAAACCGAAAAAAAAGCGGTTCGCACATTTCGTTCACGCCCACCCGCAGTTTTCGTTGCTATTTCATCATTCAGATCTGATTGGCGATTTTTATTTAACCTTTACTCGCATTCATGACGCATTATAAATCAAATATTTGCCAAAATACGTTAATGGTAGCAGACCTTTGATGTTCCGGTGATGTTGCGGGATTACTTTGTGATCCCAAAAGGGGGGGCTTCAGATGAATGGAACCGACCCTGCTATCGCATGGCTTCCGGTTTTTTTATTTATCCTTCGCTTGCTCGCCTTGGGGCGAGCAGACTGGCGATGTTCCAGGATTACTTTGTGATCCCCGAAGGGGGGGTTCAAAATTTTCAAGCCTGCACACTGCGTGATGCGCTTTTTAATTTTGCGGAGAGAGCGGATTATTATATGATCCCTGAAAAGGGGAGGTTCAAAATTTTCAAGCCTGCACACTGCGTGATGCGCTTTTTTATTTTCCTTGCTCACTCAAATCCTTCGCTTACGCTTCGGATTTGGATCGCCGGAAAATAAAAAAGCCCGCTTTCGCAGGCTTTTCAATTTTGCGGAGAGAGCGGGATTCGAACCCGCGGTGCCCTTTTGGGGCACACACGCTTTCCAAGCGTGCTCCTTAAGCCACTCGGACATCTCTCCGAAGGGCTGCAAAGATACAATTTAGCATTTAAATAACCGACGGGCATTTTCGGATGTTTTTGAAATTACCGCCTCCTCCGAAAGTCCGAATATATCGCTCAACTTTTTTACCACTTGTTGCAAATAGTAAGGCTCATTGCGTTTCCCGCGATAGGGAACGGGTGCCAGATAGGGGGCATCCGTTTCAAGGATCACACGGTCAATCCCTACTTCGTTTAATACTTCCGACAAATTTGAATTCTTGAAGGTTACCACTCCACCAATGCCGAGATACATTCCCATGGACACTATGTCCTGAGCCTCTTCCAGGCTCCCTCCGAAACAATGAAAAACGCCTGTCGGTCTTTCTTTCAAAGGCTGCAGCAAATCAATGAGTAAACGGGTCGATTCCCGCGAATGTATAGCCACGGGCAAATGCTTCTCTGCGGCCCAGGAGCATTGAATCAAAAAGGCATCTTGTTGCTGCGGCAAGGTGGTCTTGTCCCAATACAAATCAATCCCGATCTCCCCTACCGCGATAAAAGTCCTTTTATCCAATTCTTGTCGAATAAAAGACAACTGTTCTTCATAATTTTCCTTCACATAACACGGGTGCAATCCCATCATCGGCACGCAAAATCCGGGATGTTGATTCGCCAGTTGCATCATGGGTTCGATGCTCATTTCATCGATATTGGGCATGAGAATTTGCGTAACTCCGGCATCTTTGGCCCGTTGTAACATCAAATCACGGTCTTCGTTAAACTCTTCCGCGTAAATATGGGCATGTGTATCAATCATTTTTACCAGGTTAGGGGTGATTTGTTTAAGAAGGAAGCGATGCCCTTTTTGCAATCGTCATGTGCACGTGCTTTGGCATTTTCTTCTGCAGCGTAGTTCAATCCTGCTTTTAGTGAAAGGTGTTGCACTTCATGGATCATTTTCTTCACCAGGGCGAGGCTGTTCCCGGAGGTTTGATCGATGAGTTTTCTTGCCAATTTTTCCACTTCGGTGGCTATTTCACCGGGCTCACTAACCTGATTAATCAAACCGATTTGCGCAGCTTCGCGGGCCGAAATTACATCGCCGGTCAACAAGAGAGAACGACTTTTTCCTTCCCCAATTTTTCGGATCAAGAACACCATCACGAGCGCCGGGATGAAACCGATTTTCACCTCCGTATATCCGAATTTTGCATCCGGAACCGCAAAACTAAAATCACAAACGGTGGCAATGCCACATCCCCCTGCCAACGCATGGCCTTCAATCTGGGCTATCACCACTTTGGGAGCCATGTGGATAAGTTCAAAGAGTTCTTTTAGCGACTGACTATCCGCCAGGTTTTCTTCATTAGAATAATGCTGTAAATCCTGCAAATACTGCAAATCAGCCCCTGCACAAAAGGCAGGACCAAGGGCCTTGAGTACAATCACCTTACAGTTTTTATCAGCAATCAGGGCACGAAAGGCTGATTTCAATTCATTCACCATTTCGCTGCCCAAGGCATTGCGTTTTTTAGGTCGGTTGAGGGTGATCGTTCCGATGCGATCGGCACATGAATATATTACCTGTTCCATGGATTGATTTTTTTTCAAATGTAGCAGGGATTGCTGATTCAATCTCCACATATAAACATGATTCAACCACAATTTTTAGATTGATGATTCATTCCCAAGAATCATTCATGATTCATTCACATTTTATTTTCACGTAAAATATTTGGATTGAATCATCCATCCCAACATTCATAAACAATATCTGGATTGAATCATCCATCCCAACGTTCATACCATTATTTTCGTCAAAAAAATATCCATGAATAAGTTTCTTCTTCTTTTTACGCTCTTTGCCATTTTCGCATGTGCCTCTCGTAAAAACGCCCAATATGCACCCTATATAGATAAGGTAAAGCATCTTTATCCCGATTACACAGTTAATGCATATTTAGCCGGCAAAGAATACTATGAAACTAAATGCATTGCTTGTCACAAGCTAAAAGATCCCGCATCCAAGACAGAAGAGGAATGGAATTTGATTGTGCCGAAGATGGTAGAAATGGCCAATAAAAATGCGGCCAATATTGATGCAAAAATGCAAACCACCATCAACCGGTATGTGGTAACCATGAGTAAAACTTATGTGACCGTCCCACAACCCTAAAAAGATTCATTTTTAGACTTCCGGAATGATCTTTTGAATGTCATCGCCCAAGCGTGCGGTGGCAGATTTCATGATTTTATCGACATTTTCACGATAAAATTCATATCTAGATCGCTCTGAAATGCCGCTTACCATGATTGATTTTTGAATCATCGCTTCAAACCATTTCCAGGATTCATTCAACAATTTTTCGTCGTTGCTTTGCAAGCTATTGAACGAGTTAAATCCCATCGCCACATACGATGGGCGGTCTGTATAGAGCAAAACACTGTTGTTATCTAGACTCAGCTCGCAGTGATATAAGGTGAAGTTCCCGCCATTCTTGCCATTGGGGAAAATTTTACAGCTTTGTCGGGCATGATCGCGGAGGTCGGTGATGAGTTGCATCAAGTCTTTATACACAGCAATCAAGCTTCGGCTATGATCAATCAGTCCGCAATCCGCATAATACTCAATTTGGTTGAGGGTACCATCGAGGGTTTGACGGGTCCAAATTTCAACGGAGTCACCGACACAGTAAAGGCGATAAATTTCGCTGCACAGCTCATCCAATTCTGTGGTCTCTTCTTGAACCGCAAAAGTTTTGTTTTGAAATTCAGCATGATTGAGGATAGATCGACGCCAGAAAAAAACTTTGAAAGCAGCCAGATTTGCGTAGCCCAATTGTCTGAAAAAGGGCAGATTTTCAGCCGCATTATAGGTGATCGCATGGGGATGTCCGTTGATACGTTTGAATCTTTCAATGATGTTTTTGAAATAATCTATAAAATTTTCATGGCTATTAAAAATGGGTCTAAAATCAACGAGTATGCCTCGGGAGGATGAGGAAAGCGAATCGAGGGAGATGTTGTAGACCGATCGCAGGTGCATGAGTTCATCGAGGTTGAAGGGTGTTTCACCGCGCAGACGGCGATAGACGCTTTCTTTGCTCAGGCTAAGGGTATCGGTCAGGGCATCGCTCAGGTTCACTCCTTCAGGCAGCGCCCGTTTGATGCTCTTTTTCAATTTGGTTAGAAAAGGCTTCTCTGTCATAATAGTTTTTCGTAAGCGTTTGTGGTACGAATATTAGAATTAAATTTTACATTTTTCAAATTATTTGCGCAAATCCGTTTTTATTTTATTTTTCCTTTTGAAATTAGACACATATTTTTTATAGAGTGTCTTTTGATGGCAAGCTTTTTCGAATGATGCCCAATAGCTTTGTAATACAAAATTCGAAAGCATATGTGGCCGAGCAGAAAAAAACGATTGAGCAGCGCCTTCCAACAGAGGGGTAACCGTTCATGGATTTTCATCGGCGATTCAATTATAGCGCCTATTAACCCCCATTTTTTAGTTGACGTAATTGACATGTTGAAATTTGATTTAAACCCAATGATTCATCTAAAGGTAAGCCGAATTTTATCCATTAGATGGCAAAGTACCCGCGTACCTCCTTAGGTTATTCAGGATCTGCTTCAATTAGCAGCAAGCACTATAAAAACTGAGAACATTTTTATTTTTTTAACCCCTAACCCCTAATTAATAAAATCATGAAACATTTATTCCTCGTAGCATTGGCCATATTGTTGGCCAATCTGGTAAAAGCCCAGAGTGAGTATCCCAATTTAGTTGAAACCCGCAGGGCATTTCAGCCGATACTCGATTACAATATTCCGACCGGAATTTTAAAAGACGTAAACATTGGCAATGGAGTGCTTGAGCGACATCAAGGATTTGAAACTGACTCAATGAACGACCCCATTGAATTTTTGGATATTGTTCAAAATCTAAAAAACAGCGCATCCAATTACAATATTCTGCCATCAAAGGAGACCATCTTATCGACGATTGCAGAATTTAAAAAGGCAGGATTTGTGCCGATTAGTTTGATCCATCATACTTATGCACGTATAGAAGACAGTGCATACATCAATGAAGTTATCGAGCACGATTCGAATACCAATGTATTCTCATTTAGAGTAAATCCGAGTAACTACTTTAACATTGATACGGTGAAAGCATTTGCAGTTCACGGAAATGTCGAAAATGCGTTAACCGTTCGATTTGTATTCCCTTCCAATCTAATTTTATCGAATGGTCCTTTGCCTGAAATTTATGCAGATTTTGGAGACCAAAATGGCTTTATTCTCATTGAACCGAACAAACCATATACTGTTACCTATCCGGATTACGAAGGTCCGTTTAAACACAATTTAGTGAGAATCAAATGGCAAGACAAACTTTCGCCTGAAGGATTCAAACCGATAACACCAGGTGGGTTTAATCTATTTAAAGTAACCCCACCCGACTACCAAACATTGGTATCAAACCTTGTTCTGACCAACGTATGTACCGGACCAGAAACTACCGATTTCGGAGATGCCCGTTTCAGTATCAGACATGGAAAAGCCCAATCCGTTTCCAAGCAATTGAAGAAACCGTTCATCTTGATTGAGGGATTCGATGTAGATCTCAACCCTAATGATAATAAATTCGGTACGGTCGACTGGAATACATTTTCATCAGGAATTAGTTTTGATGAAAGGAACAATCCTACCCGCGAAAATTTGAAAGATCTTAAAATTTTGGCAGAGCGTTTATACAATGAAGACTATGACTGCATTTTCGTCGACTTCAAAAATGGCGCAGGAGATTTGTACAAAAACAGCAATGCCTTGATCCGCATCATCCAATGGGTGAATCAAAACAAGCAAAGTGACGAAGAATTGGTCGTGATGGGTGCCAGTATGGGCGGATTAATAGCCCGTTATGCCCTGAGGACTATGGAGATAGAGGGATGCAATCCATGTGTAAAGCTATATGGTACATTTGATAGTCCGCATCAGGGGGCGAATTTGCCGTTATCTATTCAACATGCTATAAAAGGTATGGCGCACTTAAGCACCGATGCAGATTTGGCATATAAATTACTATTTACAAAAGGTGCCCAACAAATGCTTGTAGACAACGTAACTGATCCCAATAAGGTAATTAGAAATAAATGGCAAAACGCCCTGAATGAAATGGGTCATCCACAATCCCCTAAACGCATCGCCATCACCAATGGAAGTCCGGAAGGAAACAGAAATGAAATTAAAAACCCCGGTGATTTAATGTATGACTTTAGAATTAATCTTGAGGTAAAAGGAAAGTTTTTAGGTGTTACATTAAAACATTGGAAATTCGACCCTTTAATTTATAGTAGGTTATTTGCGAAATCAAGAAACAAAATCAATCCAATTTATTCTTATATGACAATAAGAAAAACCGCATTGGACTCTTTGCGTTCTGCTAATTCTGATATTGCTGAGGCGACTTTGAATGTTTTATCTGCCGAATACGTAGCCAATGGACCTAATAACATTTGGTATGATGAGGGATTAACGCTTGACAATGCTGCAGGTGGACAAGCAGATTGGCTAAAAATATTGCATTCTGCCATTAACAATGTTTCTGTAGAGGTGAAAAAGACTAAGGACAACACAGAAGTGAAAGTTGAGAAGTTGGTTACAAATCATACTGGAGAGGACTTTTTTACCACTTTTGTGCCTACTTTTAGTGGATTGGATATGAAACAAACGGAACTTTATCCGAATTTGAATGAACTTTTTCCGCTCATAGACGGCCAGCCAACGTCTTTGCTTCCAAAAGAAATGATTCATCCATTTCACGCTATTTTTTTTCACTCGAACAAGAAGTTCGACGGTTCCAATCAAGAACATGTTTTTGTTGATGGAAGTCAGGGTCAAAATATCGATTTTATTATGTCCCAATTACAAAAATTGGACTACCCACTGCCACGTAATATTCCAACTGGAAATTTAAATCAATTTGAATATAATTACAATGGAATTTCCGAACCAGTCAAAAAAATAAAATCAATTCTGATAACGAACAATGGTAAGTTAAAATTAAACCATGAAGGTTATGGTGGATTTGGAAATCTTTCCAAACCTATGGAAACTAATAATGACTTTGAATACCGGACTTCTTCTTGCGCCTCCGGCATTACCATTGATAATGGAGGACAACTCATTGTCGGTGATAACAACAATGAACTCGGCAAAAACAACCGTGCTAGATTGTTTGTAACGCCGGGTACTTTCATTGAAATTAAGGAACAAGGTGTCATGACAATTCACCGGGGAAGCAAAGTAGTAATCGAACCGGGAGCCACCCTCATTTTCCACGATCAGGCGAGAATTGAATTATTCGGGGAAGCCTCCACTCTGGAAATTCAGGGTCGCATTTTGGTACAAGAAGGTGCAACCTTCAAACTCATCGAATCCACAGACGACCTGATGGGTAAGCTGATCTTAAAAAATACCACCAAAAATAAAGGTGAATCCTTAATAGCGGAAGGAAGTAGCTGCAAAATTCAACTGGCCGGCAGTAAGTCTTATGAAGGCGAGCAGCTAAAAATTCAAAATGGACCTTGGGTGCTCAAGGGATTTCAACAAGTAGACATTGAAAAAATGGAAATTCAAACGGAAGCACTATCCCCGATTGAAGCCCAAACCCCATTAAAAGTTCAATTTGTTCGATTCAAAGCAGCCGGAAATCAGAAAGCCAAAACCGTGGCCATCAAAACCTTTGGTCAAAAGGATCAATTCATAGAGAGAAATCTGTTCTCGGGGTTGGAAACTGCGGTACATTTAAATGAAAACAGTCAAAAGGCGGAGATAAAAGTGGGACACAATCAGTTCGACCAATGTGCCACCGCACTCATCGTGCAGGATTGCAAGCCCATGATTCAAAACAATCAATTCAAATCTTGCAACGAAGGGATCTACCTGATTTCATCAGATAATGCAACCATTCATGCCAACCGATTTGTGGAGAATGTTGCCGGAATTTACTCCGAACATACCCAATCTAATCCCGGTCTATATTTCACCGACAACCTGTTTTTAAAAAATCAAATCGGACTGCATTTTATCGCACAGAATGACCTGACCTTATCCTGCAATCGCTTTTATGGCAACCAAAAGGCAATTTCCGGAAACGGAAAATTCTATATGAGCTCAACCGATATCATTTACAACCTTTCAGGAGGTCAAAACACCTTCCTTTCCAATGGTAGCAGTATAGAACTGGAACAAGGTGCGCTCTTCATCGAGAACGGAAACAACAATTTTATTGGCCAATCGAGCAATAGTCAGCATAAGTTCATCCAAGGCACCCTAGAGCTGAACAATGCTTGTCTAAACAGCTCTATGCAACTTAAAGCCAAAGGCAATTACTGGTATCCTTCCCCCTCCGGAAATGACTTGAGCAATGGTGTAGGTACTCACTATAATATTTCTGTCCTGACCACTCCACATCCAACCCCGGTTAAATTGGCCGGAGCCCTGAATACTCTTGCGGATTTAACCTGTTATAACCCGACGGATGAAGATATACCCGGAACGAATTCGCAATCAAAAAAATTAGAGGAAGTCATTGAAAAATCGGGATTAAGAATGTTCCCGAATCCTTGGAATAATAATTTGAATTTGCAGACAGTAATAGATGGTGAACAAATTCAGAGTGTGAAAATCACGGATTTAGAAGGAAGAGTTGTCTATGAATACAAAAATGAAACCGGAATATGTAATCTCATAATTTCCGATAAATCTGAAATTTCAAAAGGAATATATTTGATACACGTAACTACATCTGTTAATCACTATAAAATCAAGTCATTAAAATTATAATTAAACTACGGGGAGGGATTACCCTCCCCTATTAATTCATTAATCACAACTTTATGAAAAAATTAATTTTAACCTGCGCAATAATTTCAATTCTATTATCTTGTAAAGAAAAGGAACAACCTATTTCAAAAGCAACTTTCACAACAATCGAAGGCCGATACACCTTAGTAAACTCCGATCAGCCGATACCCAATGTATATGTTTATCTTTATACCGGAGTCTTCCCTAACCCAAGTGAAGTTCTAGATTGGTGTTATACTGATAGCAACGGCAACTATACGCTGACCTTTGAAAACCATCATAGAAATGCAAAATTTAATGACAATTTAGATGGACTCCCTTATATTTTTAGCAGACAAAAAGGTGGGATTTTTAATGAATTAACTTTTTTACCGGATGGATTAGTTCATAGGAGAGACTTTGAACTCGTACCGCCGGCTTGGGTTAACGTGAGGATGATAGATAAAGGAAAATTTTCTGGTTATCATGAGATTAACGTTAGCAGTGAAAATTACCAAGGAGGAGGATGGAACATATATGGACCAAAGGACTCTACAATACTTGTTAAAGTTCATGGGAATATGCAAGATACCATCAGCTTTAGCTATAGATTCAGGGATGGAAGTTTAAATCCTCCTTTCTATGTGCTCAAATCCCTCAAATTCCCCATCTTCGTACCCCCCTTTCAGGTGCAGGAGATGACGATTGAGTATTAGTCTGAACCGGGATTTTTATAAGATGGAAAGATGACCAAGATGAGATTCTACACATTAAGGATGAATTGCAAAAA
>JBIIVF010000181.1:0-4236 GCA_044339595.1 Bacteroidia bacterium | reverse complement strand
CAACTCATTGTGTTTTCCTGAAACGCGCAAACACTTCTGACTGTTGGCCACCCGGGGGAAATCAGCAGGACGGTTTCCCAGAAAAATATCCTTAAACTGATTCATCCCTGCATTGGTAAACATGAGGGTCGGATCATTTTTGATGACCATGGGAGCAGAAGGCACAATGGTGTGACCTTTGCTTTCAAAAAAATCTAAAAATTTTTGCCTGATTTCTGCCGAATTCATCCTTCAATCGTAATTTCAACCTGTTTTTTGCCGAAAAAAAATCGGACTTTATCGCTGAGATCGAAGTCTGATGACAAACATGTCGGAACATTTTACGAGATTGCCATCTCTTTCTATCTTCGCGGTGCAAAGATAATCAGCCGAGGTTAGAAAAAAGAAGAAAGCCATTTGATTGCATGTCTAAAAAATTTAAATATCGATACAATCCGGAATCTCTTGAATATGAGAGGGTTAAAACGCCGCTTTGGATTAAGTTGGCGCGTGTATTTGGTTTTATTTCTGCTTCAATCGTATTTGGAATTCTATTTCTGTGGATATCCTACAGCGTACTCGATTCTCCCAAAGAGCGCAAATTGAGGCGCGAAATCAGACAATACGAAGCGCAACTAGACATCATGAATGAGCGTTTAGAGGAAATGAGTGGCATGGTGGCCAGTTTAGAAGAACGCGATGATAAAATCTACCGTGAAATCTTTGGTGCACCGATGCCCAAATCGATCCGAACCGGTGGTGTAGGTGGAACGGATCGATATGCTGAACTGAAAGGATATTCGAATACCGAAAGCTTGACCAAAATGGCCAGTACCATCGACCAACTGAGTCGCAAAATGCTGGTTCAAAGTCGATCGTATGACGAACTGGTAAAACTCGCCAAGGCCAAAGCAGACATGTTGGCATCCATTCCGGCCATTCAGCCCATCAGCAATAAGGAGCTACGTCGCATGGCTTCAGGCTACGGTTATCGGATTGATCCCATCTATAAAACCAGAAAGTTCCATAAAGGCATGGACTTTACAGCCCCTACCGGAACAAAAATCTATGCCACCGGCGATGGCGTAGTGAAAGAAATTGAACGCAAACAATGGGGATACGGACAAAGCATCGTGCTCAATCATGGTTTTGGCTATCAGACCCGTTATGCGCATCTTTCAAAATCTGCGGTTAAACCCGGACAAAAAGTTAAACGTGGGGAGCTCATTGGTTATGTGGGAAGTTCAGGTAAATCTACCGCTCCGCACTTGCATTATGAAGTGTTGTACCGCGGAGATGCCGTGAACCCGGTCAATTTTTATTACAACGATCTTAGCCCCGAACAATATGAAACCATGCTTGAAATTGCCTCCCATTCCAATCAGGCTTTCGACTAATTTTTACGCGTATGCTTCCTGATAAACTGTTTTACAATATCAGGGAAGTATCAGCCCATTTTGGTGTTGCACCCTCCTTGCTCAGATATTGGGAGAAAGAATTCCCGTATCTGGCCACCAAGCGAAATGCCCGTGGTGTGCGTTTTTACACCAAACAGAATATTGCAGACCTACAAGTGTTGTATGAGCTTGTTAAAAAGAAGGGATATACCCTTGAAGGAGCCCGTGTTCAATTGAAGAAGCCGGATGCATCCGGTTCTCCAGATCCCGGACTGAAACAAACCCTGTTAGAAGTGAAAGAAATCCTTGTAAAGTTTAAGCACGCTTTACATGAAATGGGGTAAGCTTCTGCACATTTTTTGGCTCATTTTTCCAACCTCATTGTTGGCACAAATGACGCAGGATTACACAGGCAGCATTGCCACCGGCATGGGGGGAGCTGCGCTCAATGCAGAGAATATCTGGGCAGTTCGGAATAATCCGGCGATGTTATCTGCCTTAAAAAAGAAAGAAGCTGCCGTTGATCACGGTCGGATTTATGCCAACTCCGGACTTTCTTCTACCGCTGTAGCTTTGGTCATCCCACATCAAAAAGCAAATTTGGGTGCCTTTGCTTGTCAATCCGGTTACAGTGGATACCGCTATCTGCAAACAGGCCTAAGTCTGGGAAAGAAATTGAGTGAGAAGTTGGATATGGGGATGCAACTTTCGTATGCCTCCTTCGACTTCGGTGATCGGCAATACGGTTCAAGGCATTCTTTAAACTCAGCGATTGGTGCCGTCATCCGATTGCCCAAAAACATCCAAATGGCCGTGGTGGTCAACAATTTACATCGTCCCGGGATATCATCAACACCCGCCAACCGCGAAACCATGAGCCTCAAAGCCGCGGTTTCTTATGCCACCGGCAAAAACACGCTGTTTATGGCTGATGTAATTCAACCCAACGGTGCCCGGGCCATTTTTAGATTGGGCATGGAATACCGATATCAGGAACAATTCATATTTAGAGCCGGATTGGCGGACAATGCCGACTTCGGACAGGTCAGTTTCGGATTCGGTTTCAAACACAAACAGCTCGTCTGGAATAGCGCGGCCCTGTGGCATCCGCTGCTCGGTTTAACCCCTCAAACCGGTTTGCATTATGTCTTTCCATAAAGGGTTGATCGCACTCGGACTTTGTTGCGCATCCTTCGTTTCACAGGCCCAAATTCCGGATTCATGGCGCGATCTGATGGAAAAGTACACCGAAAATCAGGAACAGGAAGTCGATTATCAGGACCTATTGGAATTGCTCTCGAGGCTCTCGGAAAATAAAATCAACTTAAACAAATCAGGGGAATCGGAATTGCGTTCCTTGTTTTTTCTCGAATCAGAACAAATCCAGGCCATTGCAGATCATATCCAAAAGTTCGGGCCATTATTGACCCTGCAAGAGTTGCAGGTGATAGACGCCCTCGATCCGGAAACCATCCGTCTCATGCTTCCTTTTGTGTCTGTTGATTACGGAGTTTGGCAGCCCATTCAGTTCAGCGACCTGAAAAAATATGGCAAACATGAAATCAGTCAGCAATTCGAAAGCGAAAGACCTTTATCAAAAGGGTATGAGCCTGTTTCTGATTCTACCGGTGCTCCCTTTTCAGGATCACCGGAGCGCTGGGTAACCCGGTATCGTTTCACTTGCAAGGACCGAATTCAGGCCGGGATCAGTGCAGAGAAAGATCCGGGTGAATCCTTTCACTTTCGCAATGGCCAGAAAGGATACGATTTTTACTCCGGATTTATGAGCTATCAAGGCAAAGGTGTTTTGAAATACGCCATCGCCGGTGATTATCAAGTCTCGTTCGGACAAATGCTCACCTTGGGAACCGGACTTGCCTTCGGGAAATCCGCAGCCGTTACCATGACCAAAAGAAACTACCACGGCATTCGACCCTACCGAAGCGTCAATGAAAACGCCTTCATGCGGGGCGGGGCCATTCAGTTGGGATATAAAAACTTTACCTCCACTTTGTTTTACAGCCGGCTTCGGCAAGATGGCAGCATCAGCGAAGATTTTGCAGATGCAAATAGTGCGGAAGCTCAGGTTAGCGCCCTCAATTTAACCGGATGGCACCGAACTAATGATGAATTGAACCGGAAACGCAATCTTTTGCTGCAAACCGGCGGCATCAATGTGCATTATAAAAAGAGAGGATTGCTGTTGGGTGTAACCGGCGTGATGCATCAATTCAATCCCGTACTGATGCCTGCAGACCGGTTTTATAATGTCTTTTATGAACGGGGAAATACTTTTGGCAAAATCGGATTTTATTATGACCGGCATTATAGGAATGTCAATTTATATGGAGAAAGCAGCCTTGATTTGAATGGTGCTTCTGCTCATGTGCACGGCCTTTTGGTGAGCCTTGGCAAATCGCTCGATATGAATGTATTCTATCGCAACTATGCCAGAAACTTCACTGCTTTGTTGAGCAATGGCATCGGAGAAAGCAGTCAAACCCGCAATGAAGAAGGTTTTTATTGGGGAGTTCAGTATAAAATCAACCGATTTTGGTCCTTTTCGGGATATTACGATGTATTCCGATTTCCTTGGGCGCGGTATCAAAGTGAGTCTCCCTCCGCAGGACGCGAATATCTGACAGAATTGCAGTATAAACCCTCAAAAAAGAGCCTTTTGTATATTAGGATGCGACAAGAATTCAAATCCGAGAATGATGCTGAAAGTGGGGCCCATGAAACGCAAACCGATGTGGGGCGGAGAAAGCAGATTAGATTTCATGCTGAATATCCGGCCGGAGATTTTCTTCGATTTAAAACCCGCATGGAATGGTCGCAATATGATTTTTCAGGCAGCACG
>JBIIVF010000142.1:0-5954 GCA_044339595.1 Bacteroidia bacterium | reverse complement strand
GTGCGTGGTTCGATGTTGTTTCAGGATGTGCAGTACAAACCCGAAACCCTGCCATTGACTTTCAGTGCCCGCACCGCATTGTTTCAGGTAGAAGATTATGAGGCGCGTATTTATGCTTTTGAAAACGATGTGCCGTATAGCTTTTCGGTTGCCATGTTGCAGAACAGCGGGATCCGCAACTATTTCATGGTGCGATGGCATGTAAAACGCGGATTGGATTGTTGGATGCGGGTTTATGCCACGCATTACAATCGATTGGATTCTATCAGCAGTGGGTTGAATACTATCGAGGGCAATCGGAGAGGGGGAATTTCGATGGTGTTGAAATATAGTTTTTAGAAGGATGTAACGATGTAATGATGAAGCGATGTAATGATGTAATAATGAAGTGATTTAAAGATGGGATGATGCGGGGATGAAATGATGAAGCGATGTAACGATGGGAGGATACATGGATGTATTGATTTAATGATCTATAGGATTATCTTAAGTGTGATATTGCTTTTGAGGAAGTATTGATTTCAATGATTAAACTAAAAAAATGCTATGAAAGAGAATGAGATATTAAAAGTCACTTTTCATTTTGCTGTTTCGATCATTGAGTTTTGTGAGTTGTTAGAAACCAATAAAAAATACATCATCGCCAGGCAACTATTAAGGTCGGGCACTGCAATCGGCGCAAACGTGAGGGAGGCTCAGAATTCGGAAAGTAAAGCTGATTTCTTGCATAAACTAAAAATCGCAGCCAAAGAAATGGAGGAAACAGAATACTGGTTGCTACTGTGTAAAGAATCGAATTCCTATCCTTTCGACGAAAATTTATTAAATCAACTCCAAAGCATTCGAAAATTGCTATCCGCTATCATAAGTACCCTAAAAAAGAATCTAAAATCATAACATTATCGACCCTTAATTCAATCGATTAATCTTTTCATCACTTAATCAATAAATCATTTCATCGCTTCATCGTTAAATCATTACATCATTACATCGTTTCATCATTCCGCTATTTTGCGATACGACATATCAATCACCACATTTTCAGTGTAGCCTTTGTGGGGTTGGAAAGAGATGCCGGCGTGCAGATAGTCCCCCATCAAAGCTTCGCGATGTCCAAGACTCGGAACTCCTTCATCTACCAGCAAATTTTCGAGGTGTCCCAAGGCGTTGAGGTTTCCGTAACTGCAGCACTCGGCTGAGTAAACAGTGGGGCATGCTTGTTCATAGGCCTTACGAGAATGTCCAACATAACCCTTGATTCCGGATTGATAGGCATGACATTTTGCACTTTCAAATAGCTTTCTATCCGGCCGTACAATGGACTTGGGAGGAGCCTTCATGATGTCTTCAACCAAGGATTGCTCGTAGCGGGTGCGCTGATCTACCGGGGTTTCATAGATTTCTTTGAGGTAGGTTTTCAAAAACAATTGCGGATTCATGCGGAAGAGGTTCCACAGTCTAAAGAACTCCTTTTCTTCCTCATTTAGGTACGACATCCCGCTCGCAACATCCGCAATGGCGTAAGTAGAGACCTTCCATTCAGAAAAATCTGCTTTGGCCACCGGAGTTGATGCCGGTTTGATTAAACTGCTTTCCGGTTTGATTTGTACGGTCGGTTGATGCTTGTTGTTTTTATTTTGTGCTACCGGTTTTGCACTTTGGATGGCAGTAATAACGCGTTGCAAACTATCGATGCGATACTGATAGGTAACGAACATGTCTTCATAATGATTCACCTGATTTTGGAGACTGTCCATCTTTCGGGTCATTTCCCGGTTCTTTTTGTTGAGCTTATTGTACCGAGCGTTGAGATCATTAAAGTCCTTTTGACTGATGCAGGAGCCCAGCAAAACCATCCATCCTAATATTATTGCCGCTTTCATATTTTGGAAAACGCAAAAATGGTTCCTTAAATTTCAGTTGAACATTCAGAAGTTTATTGGGAATATTAGTTGAGGTTAAGGTTGAGGTTGAGGTTTTATTAACGATCAACGAGACTGCTCTCCTACTTCCCCTTCGCCTTCTCCCAAATCTGATCCATTTCCTCCAGGCTCATGTCGGTCAGATTTCTGTTTTGCTTTTTGGCTTCTGCTTCTATGGCTTCAAAGCGATGTTTGAATTTTCGGTTGGTTTTTTCTAAAGCGTCATCCGGATTTATTTTGAGCCAGCGGGCATAATTGACAAGAGAGAAAAGTAAATCGCCAAATTCATCTTCCCGATCTTCGTCGCCGGCTTCTTTGAATTCATTTAGTTCCTCTTCTACTTTATCCCAAACCTGCCCCTTTTCAGGCCAATCAAAACCCACCTGCGCGGCTTTGTCCTGCATGCGCATGGCTTTCACCAAAGATGGCATGGAGGCAGGAACACCGGACAAAACAGAGCGATTCCCTTCTTTTAATTTTAATTGTTCCCAGTTTTGCTTCACTTCTTCTGCCCCATTCACCTTTACATCGCCATAAATATGGGGATGACGGGAAATGAGCTTTTCACAAATACCATTGAGTACATCGGTGATATTGAATGCCTTTTGCTCCTCCCCGATTTTGCTATAAAAGACCATATGGAGCATAAGGTCGCCCAATTCCTTTTTTATTTCCTGTAAATCGTTGTTGAGAATGGCATCCGAGAGCTCGAAAGTCTCTTCGATGGTTAAATGCCGCAAAGATTCGAGGGTTTGCTCACGATCCCAAGGACAGCCGGCCCGGAGATCATCCATGATGTTCAACAGGCGTTCAAAAGCCACCAGGCGCAGGTCTGTTACCGCCATTAGAGCATTCTTTTTTTATTCATCACGGCCATGAAATCATCCTTGTAATTTTTGCCGATCGGAATGCGGTGTCCTTCTACTTCTACTTCATTGCTGTTAAACGCTTTGATGTGTTTCATGCCCACAATAAAGGAGCGATGAACCCTGCAAAAGCGGTCGAGCGGCAATTTCTTCTCCATATTCTTCATGGTTTGAAGGGTTACAATGCGCTTTCCGGGAACGTAAATCTTCACATAATCTGCAAAGGCTTCTACGCAAAGAATTTCATCGTAGCTCAATTTGAGCAATTTCTGATTGGCTTTTACGTAGATGAAATCATCTTCCATCTCGGTGGTTTCCACGCCTTCTCCTTTTTTAAATTTGAAATATTCCCGAGCCTTATCAATGGCTTTTTCAAAACGATCAAATGAAACGGGTTTCAAAAGGTAATCGATGGCATTGAGTTCGAAGCCTTCAACGGCATACTCAGGATAAGCGGTTACGAAAATAACCAACGGTGGATTTTCGAGGCCCTTGAAAAATTCAAGTCCATTGATTTCCGGCATTTCGATGTCGAGAAACAGCAAATCTACCGCATTTTGCTTGAGGTAATCGGCAGCTTCCGCGGCATTTTTGCAAGAGGCAGACAGGGACAGTTCCGGAATTCTCTCAATGTGGCTGCTGATTACATCACGAGCCAAGGATTCGTCGTCAACTATTAAACATTTCATGGTATTCAGGTTGGTATTCATGGGTTAATTTTAAGTTCAAATTTACCAAATATTCATCTTCAGTTTCTACCGATTCGATAGAATGCTTTCCCGGATAGAGGAGTTGCAATCTTTTGCGAACATTTTCTAGTCCGATACCGCCCACATCCCCCTGAATGGAGCGTCTTTTCACTTTAGGTTTGCTGTTGGCAATGGTGAAATGCAAGTCATTCTCATGCACTGCTATTACAATGCGCAAAAATCCGGACTCCGATTCATGCGCCAATCCGTGTTTAAAGCTATTCTCGAGAAAGGTTAAAAACAACATGGGGGCAATTTTCTTTCCTGCTATATCCCCTTCGATGTTCAGTTCGGCGTGCATGCGATCACCGTGTCGCATTTTTTCGAGTTCCAGATAATTTTTCAGATAATCAATTTCCTTTTCCAGACTTACATAAGGTTCTCCGGCTTCATATAACAAGTACCGCAACAAATCGCTCAATCGCAAAACCATGTCCGGAGCCAAATCGCTCTTTTTTAAAGTGAGTGCATATAAACTGTTGAGGCAATTGAAAAGAAAGTGAGGATTGATTTGAGACTTTAAATACTTCAATTCAGTCTCGACATTGATTTTCTCGAGATTTCTGGTCATTTGTTCTCGTTCGTACCATTGTTTGACCAGTTTGAGCGACATGGTGATGGCCACTGTATAAGTGATGCTGATGGCATTGGTCACGAAGAAACTTGTGTCCCAAATGCTCCTCTTGCTTTCTTCATCGATGGTATTGAGTTGACTGAAGACGAATGCCATGCCGAAACAGGCAAGCAAAACAGATAAGGATATACTGATTACATAGTACACATACAGCTTCCGTTTTAACATTTTGGAAAACAGGACATACATGTTGAAATAACTGACCAGCCCATGGAAGAATATGAATACCGTTGCGTTGACAAACGCGTTGATAGGTGTAGAATCGAATGAATAGAGATACATCCAGAACAGCCCGTAAATGAGCCAAAACAGGAGGTGGTGAACTTTGCTTTTGCTAAGCTGTTGGTAGAACTGCGAGGATACGAATTCTACAGGTGGAATCACTCAGCGGGTGTTCCTTTAAAATGTCTGAGAAGTGAATAGCTCCAATGCATCAATTGCCATCCGGATTTCAGTACTTCAAATTTCTCCTCTTGTGTTTCGGTATAGTTTTCTGATTTGAGGGGAAAATGCTTGCTGCCGGCCACAAAAGCCGTTAAGTTGGCGATCAATAAAACTCCTACAATCACTTTTGCAGTGAGGTTCTTAATGTTTTGGGGATTCCTGTTCATGTTAAACCGTTTTATTGCCATACGAAGATACCAATTAAATGTTACAAATAATTTCGAGAAAATATTTTTCGTCGAATTTTTACTCACTCTAATGTAACAACTATCTTGCCAAAAAGGATGATTATGAATGATTAATTTTTAATGGTGAATGATTAGTTGATTAGGTACAAGGTAAAAGGGTTTAGAGTCTAGGGTTTAGACAAGGAGCATGCGTGATTTTAGTTGACACATTTCTTTCAACCTTCGGGTTTATTTTGGTTAAATTTAAGAGTTTAAATCTTGAGATTCATGTTTCATGCAATTTGATTCGAGGTAAATAATACGCTGTTCGTTATTTGTGATTCGTAATTGACAAGAAATATCCATTCATACATTGATTGTTTGATACTACCTTTGAAGCATGGCAACTATCATTGTAGCAATCGTATTACTTGGTATTGGAATTCTGGGGATGGCAGTGAGACTTCTGTTCATTAAAAATTCTGAAGCTCGTGGAGGATGTGCCTCAAAAAATCCCATGTTGATGGAAGAAGGCGTGGTTTGCGGGGTATGCGGCAGAACGGTAGGAGAAGAATGTGGAGAGAGCAAGTTGGAAATTAAAAATTAAAAATTACGAATTAACAATTAGAGGTTCGAAGCTGAATTTCTAATTGGTTGGCAAATTCGCTTTTCGTCTTTCGTTTTTCGTCTTTCGTTTTTCGTCTTTCGAATTCTAAATTTACTTTTTTAGCAATTTTTCTGCGCCCGGAGTATAGGCCGAGCTAATTTTTCCGTCTTTATTGAAGAGTAAAAATGCATCCAAGGTGCTGTCTTTAGCAATTAAATCAAGGCATTTATCTTTTCCTAAGACCATGCAGGCGGTGGCCCAAGCATCAGCTGTCATGCAATCCGGAGCCAGGATGGTAGCACTGAGCAGTTCATTTCTCGCAGGGAAACCATTTCGCGGATCAATGGTATGCGAATATTTTACTCCTTTTTCAATATAAAAATTTCGATAATTACCGGAAGTGGCCATGCTTCTGTTTTTTAAGCTTAAGAAGGCTTGGGCTTCTTCTGTTGAGGCTTCCTCCTTGGGTACATTCACACCGATAGTCCAAGCTTGTCTCATAGCATTTTGACCCTTGCATCGCACTTCTCCTCCGATTTCAACCATATAATCGCTGATACCTGCA
>JBIIVF010000227.1:0-2627 GCA_044339595.1 Bacteroidia bacterium | reverse complement strand
GGTGCAATTTCAGGCACTTTAAGGGCCGATTTGGCCGATTGGCTGTATTGATGGCTGTCGTACCGCTCCTGGTTGACGGCACCAAAGTTTTGATACCATGCGGTCAATGCAGCGCGGGCTACCCCGTTCTTTCCTATCGTTTGGCGCAAGGCTTTTACCACTGCTTGTCCGATATCGCGACGGCTTATTTCCCTGATTTTTCCTAAATCAACGGCGATTTCCTTTATCACAGCATCCCCGCATTCATCACCCAACAAATCTATTTGCAAGGTCGCTTGTTGTTTGTCGACATTCAGTGCGTCTAAAAAGGCATTCCAGGCTTCCGCCTTTTGTTTTTTTACTTCTTCGAGCGCCTTGTTTTCTAAATCGTTCAATTCATCCGAAGTGGCAATTCCGTTGCTTTCAACCCATTGACGCATTTTGGTAATGCAATCATGGTTTTCCTCCCATTGCAGCCTTTCTGCATTTTTGTATCGCTCATGCGAACCGGATGTGCTGTGTCCCTGGGGTTGGGTCACTTCTGTCACATGCACAATCACCGGCGTATGGGTATTTCTGCAGATCTCGACGGCTTTTTGATAGGTTTTTATCAACTCAGGATAATCCCAACCTTTCACCTGAAACAATTCATACCCTTTTCCGAATTCGTCGGTTTTAAAACCACTTAAAATGGAACTCAGGTTTTCTTTGGTGGTTTGATGCTTGGCGTGCACACTGATGCCATACTCATCATCCCAGATAGAAACCAGCATTGGAACTTGTAAAACTCCGGCGGCATTGATGGTTTCCCAAAAATGGCCTTCGCTGGTACTGGCATTTCCGATGGTTCCGAAAGCCACCTCATTTCCTTGAATCGAAAAGTCTGTGAAGGCATGTAATTCGGGGTTGTTGCGGTATAATTTGCTCGCAAATGCCAAACCGAGCAGTCTGGGCATTTGACCGGCTGTGGGAGAAATGTCGGCACTTGAGTTTGGCTGAGAAGTCTGTGGCAACCACTCGCCATTGTCATCCAGCAATCGGGTGCCAAAGTGGCCGTTCATTGATCTACCGGCAGAACAAGGCTCGGCATCGACATCGGGGTGGGCGTATAACTGTGCAAAAAAGGCTTTCACATTGCTCATGCCTTTGGCAAACATAAAGGTCTGATCGCGGTAATAACCCGACCTGAAATCACCATTTTGGAACACTTTGGCCATCGCCAATTGGGCGACTTCCTTTCCATCGCCGAAAATGCCGAATTTCGCCTTTCCGGTGAGCACTTCTTTGCGCCCGATTAAACTGGCCTGACGACTGGCATAAGCGATGCTATAGTCTTGTAAAACCTCGGCGCGAAATTCTTCTCTACTGATGGCTTCCTTCACGTTTGTTGCAACTTTATTCATGTAGCCACAAAAATAGATATTTTAGTTCCCTCAATCTTGGACGGTCGATAATTTCCCTCTCCAAAGCACTCGGCCGGAATCGCCTTTCAAGTTGCCAAAATAAATCGCATGCTCCATGTTTGAAAGGTCGAGCAACGTGGATGTTTCTTTTACAGTTTGTTGCAAAACCAGTCTTCCATCGGCACTGTAACATTCAAAAGTGGCCGGCAACCAGTTTGGATTTACCTGCAAGTGCATTTTTCCATCCTTCGAGGGGTTTGGATATAAATCAGCCTTGTCTGTGTTAATCTGTTCAATGGAAGCCGTCCCTCCCCTTACAACCAGAGTCAAGGTTCGTATCGTGTCAGGTTGTGATGCGGCAAATCCTCCGGCAAGACGTCCATAAATATCTACGGCCAATTTCAGAGGATAAACCCCGGCGTCTGACGTTTGCGCTGTTCCAAATAACACGGCACATCCGGTTGAATCGGGCACATACCGACATCTCGCATTATAACATTTGTAACTAAACCCGGGAGGTAAACCGATGATGCCCTTTAACACCACCGAATCAATGAAGGCTTTTTGAGGAAAGCCAAATAACAAAATGGTGGTGTCCTTTAAAACCCTGATTTGCAGGGTTTGTGAATGGTTATCGCCTGGAATTACCGTATCTAGTGTTGCCGGGTAAAAACCGCTGTTTACAATGGTGGTATCAGGGGTGCAATTCTGAGCCAAAGAAGTAGATGGCACTGCGGCGGTCAATAAAAGTATGCTGAATAAGAATCTCTTCATGTGAAAATTGATTAAACTTGTGTTTCTTTCACGAAAATAAAGCATGATTCGGGTTATACAAGGTTTGATACTGTTAGTTTTAATGCCGGGATGGCTTCAGGCCCAATCGCAAGTCAAAAAAATCAGGGGACAAGTGGTGGATGCTGCCACCGGAGATCCGTTGAATGAGGTGCTCATTCAAACCACAGACCCCAAAGAAGGTGACCTCACCAAAGAAGACGGGTGGTTCTATTTTGAAACCGAAGAAGATCGATTTATGGTTAAACATGTTTCCTACGAAGTGCAAACCATTCTTCTAAAGGGTGTTCCGGGTCAGACAGAATTTAACTTCACCATCAAATTGTCCTCCACAGAATCTTTGCTCAATCAGGTAGTCGTGACGGCCGGCAAAAGTCGTCAGCGCATCACCGAAACCACCATGAGCATTGAACACATCAAGCCCTATTTGATTGAAAATCGCAATCCACCCAG
>JBIIVF010000009.1:0-34409 GCA_044339595.1 Bacteroidia bacterium | reverse complement strand
TAAAAAGGAAGATACCGAACTCGAATATATTCCTTTAAAAAACATCAGCGGCGGACCCAACAAATTTGAAATTTATAACTCGTTATTGTCTGAATATGCCGTGCTCGGATTTGAATATGGCTATGCAATGACCGCACCGGAAACACTGACCATTTGGGAAGCACAGTTCGGCGATTTTGCCAATGGCGCTCAGGTTATCATTGATCAGTTTATTGCTTCAGGTGAAACAAAATGGAAACGGTTTAATGGCATCACGCTTTTGCTTCCGCATGGTTACGAAGGTCAAGGACCCGAACATTCATCCGGCAGACCGGAGCGATTCCTTCAACTTTGTGCAAAAAACAACATGCAAGTGCTGAATTGTTCAACCCCTGCCAGCTTGTTTCATGCGCTCAGAAGACAGTTGCATCGCGATTTTAGGGTCCCGCTCATCATTTTTACTCCGAAGAGTTTGTTGAGACATCCGGCCTGTGTGAGCAGCATTGAAGATTTCACCAAAGTCCGATTTCGTGAATTGATAGACGATCACAAAGCCATCGCAAGCAAAACTAAAAGAGTGGTGATGTGTACCGGCAAAATCTATTACGACTTGGTGGAACGCAAAGCTGAAATCGGAAACGAAAATGTGGCCTTGGTTAGACTAGAACAATTGTACCCATTGCCTGAAAAACAATTGGCTGAACTGATTAAAAAATACAAGAAAGCAGAATGGGTATGGCTTCAAGAAGAACCCAAAAATATGGGTGTTTGGATGCACTTGCTCCGCTATGATTGGTCGATACAACTTCGCTTAATCAGCAGAAAATCAAGTGCGTCTCCGGCTACCGGTTATGCATATGTGCATAAAGCTGAACATGAAGAGTTACTGCAACAGGCGTTCGAATTTTAAATTTTAAGGTTTTAATTCATTTCTGTAATATACCAACCCATGAGCAGTCTAATTAAAGGTTGGTTTGGGCTTTGGGCAGCATGTTTTACCTTTTTTGCATACCTGCAGCTAAATGATCCTGATCCGATAATCTGGACCAGTTGGTATTTGCTGGCAGCGGCATTCAGTGTGGCACAAATAACCATCCCCTTTCCAAAATGGATGATCGCGATTTTTATTTTGATCAACCTTACTTGGGCTTATTTTCAGTGGCCTCCTCAATTTGAAGGATTTGAACAGACCATTCCGCACAACGTGAATATTGAGCGAGCCCGTGAAACCGGTGGACTCATGCTCATTGCTCTATTCGCGGCAGTCTGTTTGGCCATTCCACAAAAAAAACATCCATAGATTTTAGTGATTAGCCTTTTTAGCCTTAAAGTTTAGTTGGATACTATGAACTGGATTATTCATTGAATTATTCCGATACAGAAGTGTATACATGAATCATTGCAGCTTCGGGACTGCGGGTGGGGAAATGGCCTTATTTGTCTTTTCGTGATCCGCTTGGTTATGGAGGCGTGAAAACTAAGTATCCCATTGAGCAGATAAGAAAGCGATGGGCGAACGCCGACTCAACTACTTTTCCTTCTCCAAATATCGACTGGCCACAGAACATAGGTAACTCCTATAAATATAAGAAGTGGCTCCCATCGTGGCCTGCGCCTGCATGGCCATAGCGGATAGAAAAGAGAAATACAGCCTTGACTTTTTTTGCTTCCTTTTTTTTGTCAAGAAAAAAAAGGAAGTGGGCTAACGTAATTATGTTCATTGTAAATTGATGTTTGGGCAAAGCCCTGAAAACATATTATTCAATAAAGTCAATCCTTTTTGTTAAGTATTTCAGCATGATTCGTAAGACTTCATGATTAAGGCCCAATTAGGTAAACAAACGGATAATCATTTAGATTTTACTTCCCATTTGACATAAATCATACACGATTATTCCGGCACAGGCATTAAATTAGCAGCATGAGATGGATATACATTTTAGTGGCCGCAATTATATCCCTTGCAGCATGCAATGGAAATCAAAACACTTCAACCGACGAGCAAATTGCAGTGGTTGAAGAAAGTCCGGAAAAAGAACGAAAAACACCAGAATTTACCGGAACCATCGACAGTGCCCGATTAAAAACCATTATGACCCATTATTTTACGGTTAAGAATGCCTTAATTGATGGAAATGCAAATGCTGCGGCTTTGACAGGTAAAGAAGCATTCAAATTTATGGGAACAGAGCAAGATGAAGTACTGCGCAATATCAGCGAGAACTTTAAAAACATCGGAGAAACCGAAGAAATCGAAACGCAGCGCAAGTTCTTTTATCCTTTGAGTGAAAATCTCTATGCCGTTACCATCAAAGTAAAACCCGACACCGCTACCTTGTACAAACAATATTGTCCGATGGCATTTGACGATACCGGTGCTTGGTGGATTAGCGACGATGAAGAGGTAGTCAATCCCTATTTTGGGGAAGAAATGTTGCATTGTGGTATGGTGCAAAAACAATGGTAAGCCAATGATTGAAAACAATTTTTTAGACTCCTCCATCCGACTATTCAAATATTACCAAGGGTTAGCAGAATCTGCCATGAGTCAGGTCAATGAGGCTCAGTTGTTCCAAACTCCTTCCCCCGAAAGCAATAGCATTGCGATTATTGCCAAACACCTCGCCGGGAATATGTTGAGCCGATGGACCGACTTTTTAGAATCGGATGGCGAAAAACCTTGGAGAAACAGAGATCAGGAATTTGAGAATGATTTCAAAAAGAAAGAAGAACTTTATGAATACTGGCACAATGGCTGGAATTGTCTCTATAACGCATTAGAACAACTCAAACCCAGTGACCTCGATCGTATCATCTATATTCGAAATGAAGGTCATACCGTCATGGATGCCATCACCAGACAATTATGTCATTACAGTCACCATTCCGGACAAATTGTTTTCTTATCAAAGTTTTGGGCAGATCAGCATTGGAAATCGTTATCCATTCCCAAAAATAATTCTGCGGCATACGATACAGCCAAATTTGAAGAACCAAAATCGGTGAGGCATTTTACTGATAAGGTGTAAGGTGAAGACCCTATATTTGCCGGGTTGAAAAAGTTTTTGCGCAATGTATTCTATGCAGTATCCCCCAAGTGGAGATACCGGCTGCGTCGGTTCTACTATTTCCCCATCGATCTGTATGAAGGGATAAGCGGTAAGCGACCGAAGATGGTACCACCCAAGGGGGCCATCTTTACCGGCTCCGGAGATTTTGTTTTACAGGGTGAAAAATTCCTAAAACATTTTATCGCCTTGGGCAATCTTCAGCCCCATCATCGGGTTTTGGATATTGGAAGCGGGATGGGTCGAATGGCGGTTCCGTTAACCAAATATCTCTCAGCCCAAGGTTCCTACGACGGATTCGACATCATACCCATGGGCATTAATTGGTGCAACAAACACATTGCTTCACAATATCCTAACTTCCATTTTAAACTCGCAACGCTCAACAACCGACTCTATACCGACCAAGGGAAACCTGCGGCATCTTTTGAATTCCCTTATTCAGATAACTCCTTTGATTTTGTCATTTTAACCAGTGTGTTCACCCACATGATGCCGGAAGATGTTCGGCGTTACATGGTTGAAATCAATCGAATTTTAAAAACCGGCGGGACCTGTTTTGCTACCTTTTTCATTTTGGATGAAGATGCCATCGGTTTCATGAACAAAGAAATCGAACCCTTTTTCCCTTATCCCAAAGGAAATTATTTTTTACACAATCTTAAAGTACCCGAAGCCAACATCGGATTTATCCCCTCCTTTATCGAGATGCTTTGTACAGAATCAAACCTCCAAAAAACCGCTTTTTATCCGGGATGGTGGAGTGGCAGAAATCGCGAGAATGCCAAAGATTTTCAGGATATTCTCATCTTTTCTAAAAAATAATGCTCGCCTATTTGAGCAGGTAAGAAACATACTGAACCCAATCAACGGTATCGTTTACTATTTGCATTTTGTCTCACAAATCATTTATCTTTGAATAACCCAAACCCCCAAATTATGAATACTACATCCAAATTATGCCTGCAATGCAGCAGGAAACTGGTCGGCAGATCAGACAAAAAATTCTGCAATGACCATTGTCGAAATGAATTTAACAATAATCTTAACAGCGACGAGAACAACCTGATGAGAAGAGTCAACCATGCTTTGCGAAAAAATCGCCGCATTCTCATCGAATTCCAAAGCCTCAACAAAACGAGAGTTCCGCAGCAAGAACTCTTAGCGGCAGGTTTTGATTTCAATTACTGTACATCCTCTCGGGCAGCTTCATCCGGCAAAACGATTTTTCTCAATTACGAAATGGGCTATCTATTTACCGATGCTCGCCACGTAGAAATCTTTGCCGACCGTGCACGCACCCCCCAAGATGAATATTTCGACAACCGGTTGTTTCCCTTTTCTCCGGCATTTGCCTAAAAATCGGAAACCAACGGCTCCATTTCCAGCCCTGAAAGGGCGAAATAACCGAGGGATTGGCGAAGCCCTTCCCGAAATAACCGAGGGATTGGCGAAGCCCTTCCCGAAATAACCGAGGGATTGGCGAAGCCCTTCCCGAAATAACCGAGGGATTGGCGCAGCCCTTCCCGAAATATCCGAATGATAGGTGTCGCCCATCCCGCTATGCGTAATAACCAATGGATGTGAGCGCCTATCCCTCGGTCATTATGAACCTATTTTCATTTTCACACACCACCATGGGACAATCACTCGTACAAAACTATATTCACATTGTATTTAGCACCAAATACAGACAACATTTAATTCATCCGCCGGTAGAGGAAGAATTACATGCATACCTTGGTGGCATTTGCAATCATCTTGAATGTCAATCCATTATAGTAGGTGGATATACCGACCACATACACATTCTATGCAAATTATCTAAGAAAATTCCCCTGATGAAGCTCGTAGAAGAGCTCAAGTCACATTCCTCCAAATGGATAAAAACTAAAGACAAGAAATTAGAAAATTTTTATTGGCAGGGAGGCTACGGTGCCTTTTCGGTAAGCCCGTCAAAAGTCGATACAATTAAAAAATACATCGCAAATCAAAAGCAACGTCACAGCAAAAAAACCTTTCAAACAGAATATAGATCCCTTCTCCTAAAATTTGATGTAGAATTTGACGAGCGTTATGTCTGGGATTAATTCCCCCAGCCCTGAAAGGGCGCAATATCAGAGGGATTGGTGCAGCCCATCCCGTAATAATCGATGGATTGAAATCACCCATCCCGTAATAATTGACGGATTGGTGCAGCCCATCCCGTAATAATCGATGGATTGAAATCACCCATCCCGTAATAATCGATGGATTGAAATCACCCATCCCGTAATAATTGACGGATTGGTGCAGACTATCCCGAAATAATCGATGGATTGACATCGCCCATCCCGTCGGGGGTGTAACACCAACGTATTCGGCATACCTGATTTCACACCCTCACCCAATGACCCACACAGCTAAAACCATGAAAATTCATAAATCTATCGAGTAAATCCGGTCAAAAAAACATTTTATGCGGATAAATGAAATAAAAGTCAGACTTTTGCAGCTCATAAGCAAGGAACATACGTTCGCGGGCCTAATTGTATTCCGCAAGCGATTTTCTTAGCCCTTTTTAATTTTTTATTATTTTTTTATTATGAACATTTTTGTAGCAAATTTAAATTTTCGTTTAACGAATGACGACCTCAGAGAGGTTTTCGAACAATTTGGAGAAGTATCTTCAGCCAAAATTATTACAGACCGGGAAACCGGCAGATCCAAAGGTTATGGATTTGTTGAAATGCCAAACGACAGCGAAGCAAACAACGCCATTTCCGAATTGTCAGGAGCTGAAATCGAAGGAAAAGAAATTTCAGTGAAGGAAGCACTTCCTCGCGAAAACCGTCCTTCAGGTAATTTCAGACCGAACAACAACCGTGGAGGCGGAGGTGGTCAAAATCGTCGTTTCTAGTAAACACTTTTTTTAGACTCACCAATCATAAAAAAAACCGGCTCCTGCCGGTTTTTTTTATGGACTTTTTTTTGCTCTACGCGGTTAATCATCAATGGACGCTTCCGGAGCTGTTCTCATCACAGACTCAATGCCGTTTTTCATCCCACTTTCTGATGTATACATCTGACTGCTCCCGACAATCTGACCATTGCTCGATTTTAAATTGAAATGCCATTTCTCATTGGAAGCTTTTTTCACCTCAAAACGATCCTGACTGGCAGAATTCTTCATCACACTTTCTGCACCGTTGATGGCGCTTGCTTTTGTTTTGTAGCCCTCACTGGTCAAAATTACCTGACCATTGGCTGCTTTCAATCGGAAATAATACTCTTGATTCTTTGCGTTTTATAAATCTCGAATTACATGTTTTACGGTTTTTAAGTGCGTTTAAAAATGGTTCCTCGAAAATAATTATAGCCCCCCAAATCAAAAAAAATCTCAACCATCCCCTTGTTATTTAATTATTAACCATCCTTAACCCCGGACCCATTCATCATTCATAACTATCCATTAAAAAAGTCTCTTCGTGCTCCTCCTCCTGGTACCTGACAGCCCCAATACACCAAAAAACAAATCCGCGCCCTGCTCTTCAATCTCAATTAGCTTGCGCATGACTGCCCCTACAGAAGAAGTGCTGATCAGCCCATATTCCTTTTCAATTTCATCCTTCCCTTCATTGGAAATAAATTGAAGGGTTTTGCGAAAATCCTTGATGTCGAGCAATGGAAACTTTTTGTCATCACAATACTTAAAAATCAATGACACCAATCCACCCTGGGTGTCGTTCAATTCCAAAATTTTAGAAAGCAAAACGGGTCCGAATTCAGAAATAGTGGCACGCATCCTCACCCCGGTCTGTTCAGAAATTGTGAGCAGTTCTACAGGATATTGAGTTGCCTTCCAGGGAATTCCAATGAGGGCATGACGCTCGTCAATTTTGGGATTTCCTGTGCCGGGTTGACTAATGCCACTCAGGTCACCTTTAATATCCATCATCAAAACCGGAATTCCTTTTTCAGAGAGCTTCTCTGCAAAGTTTTGCAAGGTTTTGGTTTTCCCCGTTCCGGTAGCACCGGCAATCAACCCATGTCGATTGATTGTTTTCAGCGGCATACTCACCGGAGTGCCTGCCAATGCCGCATTATCGAGCATGGCGGTGCCGAATTGTATAAAATCACCCTTAAACGTATATCCCTTTAAACGACTTCTTTAAATTGTTCTTGATTAGACATGATGGTTAATTTCAAGCAAATCATGCAAAATCATCCCATGCCCCCAATGACATCCAACAGAAAAATTCTAACTTTGCCCATATCTTATGGGAATTGATATTATCGTCATTCTGATTATGTTGTCGCTTTCTGCCTTTTTCTCAGGTTTGGAAAGTGCATTTCTCTCTGCCAACAAACTCAGGGTAGAACTGATGAGCAATCAGGGCGAACGATGGGCTGTGATCTGTTCAAATTACATGAAACAACCCTCCAAATTCATCAGTACCATATTGATGGGCAACAACATCGCTTTGGTTTTGTACAGTATCACGATGGAGGAAATGCTCAGACCAACCCTCACTTCGTTCTCACCGGCTACGGCTGTTTTGGTGGCAACAGGCATATCCACCGTGATCGTTCTAATTACAGCCGAATTTATGCCGAAAGCGCTGTTCAGAATCAATCCAACCGGGGTTCTCAGCGTTTTGATTTACCCATTTCAACTTTTTTATGTGCTGCTTTGGCCATTGGTAAAGTTCACCTTATGGCTCAGCAAAACTTCGCTTTATATTCTGCTCAGACAACGTTTCACGGAAGAGTCTCCGGCTTTCAGTAAATTGGACCTCGATCACTATTTATCCGAAACCAAACAAAGTGATGACGAAACACAGGAAGTAGATACTGAAATCATCAAAAATGCCCTTGATTTTGGCAGTGTGCGCGTGCGAGAATGCATGGTTCCAAGAACGCAACTCGTGGCAGTAGAAGTAAATGACACCATCCAGGAATTGACCGACACCTTCAAAGAAAGCCACCATAGCAAGATATTGGTATACCGCGAAAGCATCGATCATATCATTGGGTATGTACACCACTTCGACATGTTTAAAAAACCGGCTACCATTAAATCCATCCTTAAACCAATCCTTATCACCAATGAGTCTAAACCGGCTCATGAACTGCTCAAGGAATTTACCACCACCGGTAAAAGCATTGCCCTGGTGGTGGATGAATTTGGTGGAACAGCGGGCATCATCACTGCTGAAGACATCATGGAAGAAATTTTTGGCGAAATTGAAGATGAACACGATGACGATGATGGAATCATTGAAGAAAAAATCAATGAAGACACTTATCGTTTCAGCACATCTCTCGAAATCGACTACCTAAACGAGCAATACGATTTAAATTTACCCATCGGCGAATATGAAACCCTGGGTGGATTTATCATCGCTTACCACGAAAGCATCCCGCAAGTGGGTGAAACCATCGTTCTCGAAAACTTTGAAATTCAAATCCTCAAAGCGGATGAAAAAAGAATTGAGCTGGTGCAATTGAGCACGATTAATGAATAGGTGAGCTAAGTAGGTAAAAGGTGCTAGGTAATAGACGATAAGCTGACTATGCCTAAATGATGTTAACTACTTTTAAAGGAAAGTTGCTTGAATTCGGAGCGACTTTTTTTATGGGATTTGCCCTCCCGGGTTCCTTTGCTGCTTTGATTTTTTCATCTTACCTTTGGCACCCATTAATCAAGCTAGAAAAGCATGAGATAAAAGTTGAAATTACTTTTATTGTTCTTGCAAGGCCGTTTGATTTTTTTAGACCCTAGGTATCGGGATTTTCAAAACGGTGACCACCGTAAAAGTCACAGCCCGATTGGGTAAAATAAAATAAGAGAACGACTCCGTAGTTCAATTGGATAGAATGTCAGATTCCGGTTCTGATGGTTGGGGGTTCGAATCCCTTCGGAGTCACTAAAAAAAGGCCCTTACAGCAATGGAAGGGCTTTTTCATTTACAATCCCAATTCCTTCTTCTGGTCAACACTGATAATCGAAGGAGCATCAATCATCACATCTCTTCCCATGTTATTTTTAGGAAATGCAATGTAATCGCGAATGGTTTCAGATCCCCCAAACAAAGAACACAATCGGTCGAAACCGAAAGCAATTCCACCGTGCGGAGGAGCACCAAATTCAAAGGCATTCATCAAAAATCCGAACTGGGATTTGGCGTCTTCATCAGAGAATCCCAACAATTCGAACATCCTGGCCTGCAATTTCCTATCATGAATTCTGATAGAGCCCCCACCTACTTCTACGCCGTTGATGACCATGTCGTAAGCATTGGCGCGTATGGCCCCGGGATCGGTATCAATCAACGACAAATCTTCGGGTTTCGGAGAGGTAAAAGGATGGTGCATGGCATGCCATCTTTTTGATTCTTCATCCCATTCGAGTAAAGGAAAATCGGTGACCCACAACGGAGCAAAAAGCTCCGGATTGCGCAATCCCAGTCTTTTACCCATTTCTAATCTCAATTCACTCATTTGCTTGCGACATGATTTTTCATCCCCACTTAAAACTAAAATCAAATCTCCTGGCTTGGCCCCTGTTGAATTTGCCCATGTGCTCAAGTCTGATTCAGTATAAAACTTATCGACACTGCTTTTCAGTGTGCCATCTTCATTGACACGGCAATACACCATGCCTTTGGCACCAATTTGCGGACGTTTTACCCATTCGGTGAGCTCATCAATTTCCTTGCGGGTATACCCGGATGCTCCGGTTGCGGCAATGGCCAGAACGATTTCGGCCTGATCAAAGATTGCAAAACCCTTGTTTTTGGTCAAAGCACTGATATCCGTTAATTTCATATCGAAACGAACATCCGGTTTATCGTTGCCATAGAATTTCATGGCATCATCATAGGTCATGCGAGGCAAAGTTTCGATTTCTATCCCTTTCACGGTATTGAACAGGTGACGAACAAGCCCTTCAAAAGTGTGCAGAATATCCTCTTGCTCTACAAACGACATCTCACAATCTATCTGTGTAAATTCCGGTTGACGGTCGGCTCGCAAATCTTCATCTCTAAAGCATTTTACAATTTGAAAATATCGGTCGAAACCACTTACCATCAGCAATTGCTTGAAAGTTTGCGGTGATTGTGGCAAGGCATAGAACTGACCTTGATTCATTCGACTTGGAACCACAAAATCTCTGGCTCCTTCCGGGGTAGATTTGATGAGTACGGGCGTTTCCACTTCCAGAAAAGCAAGGCTATCGAGATAATTTCTGGTTTCCTTGCCCAAACGATGGCGCAATTCAAGATTGGCTCTCACTACATCGCGACGCAAATCAATATACCGATACTTCATGCGTAACTCATCCCCACCATCTGTTTCAGTTTCAATGGTAAAGGGAGGTGTCAGAGAAGCATTCAAAACTTCCAATTTATCTGCAATTACTTCAATTTCACCGGTTTGGATATTCACATTTTTATTGCTTCGTTCGGCAACCATTCCGGTGACCTTGATCACATATTCTCTCCCAAGCTCACCGGCTTGCTTTTGAAGGTCGGCATTGACCGCTTCATTAAAAGCCAATTGGGTGATGCCATATCGATCACGCAAATCAATGAAAGTCATTCCACCGAGCGCACGAATACGCTGGACCCATCCGCTCAGGGTTACTTTTTTTCCGACATGATTAATATTGAGTTCGCCGCAATGATGACTTCTGTGCATGTTGATTATCTTTAAAACTGCAAATATACCGTTCAACAGGCAAGCAGCGGAAAGAAATGGTGCTGAAAAACGAAATTTACTGAACCTTTCTTCTAAACCTGATTTGAAACATGACGCTATCTTGTGGGCCAAAATGCTGAGAAGGCACCCCGTATCTTATAGGCATAATCCAACGAGCCATTTCTGAATAGGAACGATTTAATGTACCCGCACTCATCGCCATATTTAAGTTCTCCCCTTCCCTTTTGACAGTATAAATGGCATTCCCTTCCATTTTCACTTTCTGTAAATAGAGGGGATAGGTCATGTTTGCCCCCATTACATTCAAATAATTCACGAATGACATTTTATCATTTTGATGATAAACTTGTATGAGGTTCGTGTTGAAGTCTTTGGATTGGGCATAACTGATTTCGATCCATTCGCCGGCAGGCAAGGTGCTATCACCCATGTAAACGAGTTTGTAGACATCGGCACTTTTATCATGACGACCCTTGCGGGTGAAACATCCCGCCGTAATGATTGAAAAAATAAGCAACAGTGCTGAAATTCGCATGGTCCAAAGGTGCGAAAATATACCGAGATTTAGATGATTCTCGCTAAACTGAACGTTTCGTGACCGCAACGCCTTACCTCTTACAACATTCAAAATGCCGGATTTTAAAAAAAACGAACAAATACTTGCATTCGATCTTTTAATCGTATATTTGCGATAGTATTATGGCAAAGTCGAAAGCAGAAGAATTTAAATTTAAGGATGTACAGCTTGCTAAGTACGCAAAAGCACTATCACATCCCGCAAGAATTGCAATTTTAAGAATATTGGCCGCACAGAATAGCTGTGTCTGTGGCGATATTGTACAAGAACTACCCCTATCACAAAGTACTGTAAGTCAGCACTTAAAAGAATTGAAAGAAGCCGGAATCATCAAATGTGAAATCGACGGGCCCAGAATTTGTTACTGCATTGACTTTGAACTTTGGAAAGACGTTCAATTGCGTTTATCCTCCTTTCTGGAAAAAGAAATTGTCATTCACAATTCTTGTTGTTAAAAATTCAATCTAATATATACGATATGAATACGCACGAAACCATCAAAGAAACCGTCAGAAAAAAGTATGACGAAATTGCCCGTCAGGATAAACTCACCAATGCAGCCTCTTGCTGTGGTGCCGGCGGTTGTAGCACCGACGTTTACAATATCATGAGTGAGGATTACTCATCTCAGCCTGGATATGAAGCGGATGCCGATCTGGCGTTGGGTTGTGGACTTCCGGTTCGGTTTGCTCGCATTAAATCCGGAGACCTGGTGGTTGACCTTGGCTCAGGTGCCGGAAATGATTGCTTTGTAGCAAGACATGAGACCGGCCCATCAGGAAAAGTCATTGGCATCGACTTTACCGAAATCATGATTGAAAAAGCCAGAGACAATGCCCACAAAGCAGGATTGCACAATGTAGAATTCAGACTGGGAGACATTGAAAACATTCCGGTGGGTGGCAATCAGGTAGATGTGGTAGTAAGCAATTGTGTGCTAAATCTGGTTCCGGATAAAGCGAAAGTCTTTCATGAAATTTTCAGGATTTTGAAACCCGGCGGACATTTTAGTATTTCAGATGTAGTGACGAGCGGAGTTTTGCCGAAAAAACTTCATCAAGCCGCCGAAATGTATGCCGGTTGCGTGACCGGAGCTATGATCAAGGATGAATACTTAGAGGTTATTCGTCAATCGGGATTTGAAACCTTGTTGGTAGAGCAGGAAAAACCAATTTTTCTCCCGGATGACATCTTGCTTCAATACATGAATGCGGAAGAAATTGCCGAATTCAGAGCCTCCAACACCGGCATCATGAGTGTGACCGTATTTGGCAAAAAAGCCGAAGAAAATGGCTGCACACCCGGCGGAGGCTGTTGTTAAATTTCAATTACACAATTGAGCGTATATGAATAAAAAACTCAAATTTCTGGATCGATATCTCACCCTTTGGATATTTATAAGCATGATCTTAGGAATATCCATTGGTTATTTTTTACCCGGATTCTCAGACAGTATCCAACAAATGGGAACGGGTACCACCAACATCCCTTTGGCCATCGGCTTAATTCTGATGATGTATCCTCCTTTGGTAAAGGTTGATTTTGCCAAAATACCGGTTTTGTTTAGCAATGTAAAACTGCTTTCACTCTCTCTTTTCATCACTTGGGTTGTAGGTCCATTCCTCATGTTCGGATTGGCCACGCTCCTCCTTCACGATTACCCCGAATACATGCAAGGGCTCATCATCATCGGCATTGCGCCCTGCATTGCCATGGTGATTGTCTGGAATGAACTTGCCTCCGGAAACCGCGAATATGTGGCCGGATTGGTGGGCATCAACAGTCTGATGCAAGTGGCCTTTTTTAGTCTATATGCTTATTTTTTTCTAGAAATCATGCTGCCTTTGGTTGGGCTTGAAGCTCAAACGGTCAGCATTACCATAGCAGATATTGCTAAAACGGTCGGCATTTATTTGGGCATTCCATTTTTATTAGGGGTATTCAGCCGATACGGCCTCCTGGCATGGAAAGGTTCGCAATGGTTTCACACAAAGTTTGTTCCTTTCATTTCTCCACTCACTTTGGTAGCATTGCTTTTAACCATTTTGTTGATGTTCAGCTTTAAAGGACAAGCCATGGTGGCCTTGCCAATGGACGTGCTGAAAGTGACATTTCCATTGTTAATCTTTTTCCTGGTGATGTTCTTTCTAACCTTTTTCATCATGAAAAAAGCCGGAGCCAATTATGCTGAAAATGCAGCGATCTCCTTTACGGCTTCAGGGAACAACTTCGAATTGGCCATTGCGGTTTCCATTGGCATCTTTGGCATAGAAAGTGGGCAAGCTTTTGCAGGTGTAATTGGTCCATTGGTAGAAGTGCCGGTCCTGATCATGTTGGTACAAGCCGCTTATTGGTTGAAGAAAAAATGGTATCCCGTTAAGAATTAAAATATGCAAAAATTAAAAGTACTGGTTCTCTGCACCGGAAATTCGTGCAGAAGTCAAATGGCACATGGGTATTTGGCAAAATTTGCCGGCGAACATGCCGAAATCTATAGTGCCGGCATCGAAACCCATGGACTCAATCCAATTGCGGTAGGTGTGATGGCAGAAGATGGGGTTTATATCCATCAAAACACTTCCAATAATGTGGAAGAATATGCTCACATTTCATTCGATCATGTGATCACCGTTTGCGATCATGCGCATGAGGTTTGTCCCGTTTTCCCGCGAAATACACATCGTCATCACCACAGTTTTCCTGATCCCGCAGGTGCTAACGGAACTGTAAAAGAAATCTTACTTTCCTTCAGAACCGTGCGCGATCAAATCAAGGAGTATTGCAAAGAATTTGCAGATCAATATCTTCTTCCTTCGTAATCCACAGGAACGAACGCATATTTGCCAAATCATTTACATCCAATGTCGGGCAAGTCTATTTTTAATACATTTCTACTCCTTTTCGTTATAGGTTCGATTGCAGCATGCCGGCATCCACAAGAAAATAAAAGCATTTCGGGTGTTTGGGACCTACACTCATGGATGGCATTTCAACACGATAGCAGTCATTATCCATATGGAGAAGATGCTGCAGGACAAATTATCTATTACCCGAATGGTCGGATGAGTTTCATGTTATCTAAACAGAACCGCGACACTTTTGGCACGTTCGATCGCAGTTTGATTAATGCAGAACAAGGATTGAAAGCCTACAACAGCTTTTTTGCCTACTGGGGCACCTATGTAATGGATGACCCTAAAGGACAAATCACGCATGAAATTTCTCACAGTTTATTGCCGGATTGGAGTGGAAAATCACAAAAAAGGTATTTCAAAATCAAAGGTGACACGCTTATCCTAACCTCCAATACCATTGCCGGGAAAACGCACCGTTTGGTTTGGGTGCGTGGATCGTAAACAGTCGGATTTGAGCCTGTTTTGATCAAATTTTAGGCTGATTATAGCAACCATCAACCCAGTCCCATCAATCTTTGAATTGAAAGGAAGTAAAGAATCGCATGATGTCTTGGTTGTTCATCCAATCCGGGTCACCATACAATTTTAGTTTCCAGATATAGTCTGCATTTTTGGGGTCTACAAAGGATGCGGTATAAATCAGGGTACCGTATTTGACTTGTTTCAAAACCTGAAATTCACCCATGGCACCGTTCATGAGGATCGTATCTGCCGTATTTACTTTAAAGGCCTCTCCCAACTTCGCAGCCATCAATGCTGCTAACTCTGAATTCGATTCCGTTTCAATTTCAGCATCCTCTCCCTCAAATATGGCCTCTCCAACATGATCTTCACCATAAGGTGTTTCAACCGGGGCCATTTCCTCTTCCGGAATTTCATCGTCAACCATGGGCTTCCATAACACATCTTGATCTACTTCCTTCGCAACTTCGAAATGGACCAGTCCTATGCGGGCAGTATCCGATGCTTTGTAAATAAACTCAGGTTCGTCGGGTAGGATATCCGCAGTTTCTAACGTCAACAAAACATTGGCAGTTTCAACTTCCACTTCATTGAGCACAGTATTTCTTTCCCAAACGATGGCCGGAACGTCTGTATTTCCTCCAATCTTCACCGGAGTCACCTTGCATCCCATTTGTTTGAGCAATTGCAGCAATCCTTTACCCCCGCACAGGTGAGCCGCGCCCACGGCAATAAACAAGGCATGTTTTTCCATCAGAGGAAAAGTACGCTCAATCATGATGTCGTTGCGCTTATAAATGAGATCATTGAGCCACGGCGTTAATGGAGTTTTGTTTACTTCTTCACAAATTCCGTTTAAGGACATGCCGGTATAAATAGTCTGAAGCTTGTCTGTGCTATTCAAATACTCCGTTATTTTCAAGTCCCATCCCGGTGTTTTTAGAAAACTGATGATGGAATCCATGGCCACATCCAGGTTGAAATTCAAGATATATTTAAGCTGCTCTTGCACTGTTTCTATCCCGATTACCTCTTTGCCTTGATGGGTTGCATAAGATTGCAAAAACATATCCATGGCTTCCAAACGGTTTTCATTACCCGAAGTAGGATTCATCATTTTCTTCATGGCCTCTGCATATACCGACCCTCCCTTGCTCACCAATTCTTCTTGACTGATACCGGCCTCTTTAAGCTTTTTCGGAAATTCAATCTTCAGTTTTTCCAAGGCAGCTATGAAGGTTGAATCAGAACCGATGTCACTTCGAATGCCTTGTTGGCTCTTATTACTCATGTTGAGTTCAAAGGCCGCCATTTCGCTCGCATCGATGGCATCAAAAACCGCATTTCCAAAGCCAAAAGCTCCTGGATCATTCACATGCATGGTGCCAAAAACATAAGAATGGGTTTTCCATTTTGGATGCTCTATCTTGAACAATAAAGAATTTTGTGCTTGGATATAGAAAGATGCGATAGTCAAAAGGCATACTAAAAGCGATTTCATGATCTTTGGGTACATAACCATATTTTTAAAGAGTAGAAAAGAGACCAAGTTTTGGCATATTGATTTCTGATTTTGGGGATTCGAAAAAATCATTTTCGGTCGGAAGTACCCACACATCGCGGATATCGCTCATCAGCGATGGACTAGATAAAATTCGATCTATTTCACTGAAATTATGTCGGGCAATCAATGCCTTCTCTAATGATTTATATCCACCGTCAAATTCTTCCTCATTCATAAAGCCAAATCCTTTGAATGCTCCATTTTCTATTAGAACAAATGCCATTTCTTCTTCTGTTCTTCCATTGAGCAGATAAGCATGACGTTGACTTAGTCTCCAACTTTGACGCAAAGCAGCTTCTACCTTTTGATTGTATACTTCCACCGTTTCGCTTCCAAAACACAGCTCATCCGAGTAGCAATTTATGCAAGAATGCTCTTTTTGTAATCCGGAAAGGGCAGGACATAATTCAAATTCAACCACCATATTTCTAAGAAACTCCCTTGTCTGCATCAAAGAACTAAAGCTACCTCGTAATTCGAGATAACGCGTTTTTTTGGATATTCCCAGCATTTTTCTTCCTTCGCGAGAAGTGTAAATCACAATTCCATAGCTGTTTGTCGCATATTTGGCTGCCCGGTTAAAGACAGGAAAGTGCATTTTTATCTCACAGGCCTCCATTAAAAAGGCCAACAATTCGGTTCCTGAAAGCTCATAACTAATATCCGTTATGTGTTCCTTAAGTACGCCCTTGATCACGCTATGTTCCAGAAAATGACCTTGAATTCTCTTTTTGATATCGATGGCCTTTCCTACGTAAACGACTTTCCCTTCCCTATTGTGGAATCGATAGATACCCGTTTTATTCGGAAGATTTCGGAAAACGTTTTTATCCAGCATCGGAGGCAAAACCGATTCTTTGTTCAACTGTTTTAAGGCTGCCTCTATTTTGTTGCCTGAATCGGCTTTAAGCAGGTGTTTCAACAATTGCGCCGTAACCATGGCATCGCCCAGGGCCCGGTGTCTGGCAGGGTTGGGTATGCCCAATTCGGTGCAAATTTTACCCAAACTATAGGATGGATATCCCGGAATGATTTGCCGGCTCATCCGTACCGTGCAGAGTCGTTTTCTGTTGAAAGGGAAATGCAATTTAGACAAATGTGCTTTCAAAATCCCGTAGTCAAAACTCACACTATGAGCCACAAAAATTCTGTCTTCAGTCTGTGCCAGGAATTCTTCCGCGATGTCTTCAAAAAGGGGTGAATCGTCTACCATCTCCTGGGTGATGCCTGTCAACCAAATGATATTGTTGGGCAAGAATTCCCGAGGATTTACCAATGTGCTCCAAGATCCTGTAATTTCACCATCCTCCACATGCACAACTGCCACTTCCGTAACTTTATTGGAAGGACCGGTAGTTTCAATGTCAACAACAGCAAATTTCATTCGATTCAAATGTCGATATATAGCAACGAAAAAAAAAGGGCAGTCGAAATTACGACTGCCCTTTGACAAAGATGATTTGAATGTATTATTGAACCATTAATTTTTGGATTCCTGTTCCTTCGGGTGTAGTTACTTGCACCAGGTACATGCCTTTATGCAAAGCAGCAATGGAAAGGGTTACGGTTGAGTGATTGTGATTGATTTCGCTCAAAACAACGCGACCATTCATATCCAATATTTTCACTTCAGTGATTACATTGTTCAAAATAGATATGGTAGCGTTTTCTGCCGCAGGGTTTGGATATACACTGATGGCGGAAGAAATGGCATTTTCGCGCACAGAAGCAGGGTTATAATACCCAAACAAAGTAGCAATGCGTGGGGTCATGTAGCCTATAATGGTATCTACATAGCTTCTTCCTTTGGCAGCACTCATATCCGGATTTGACGCCATAGAAGCCATGTGGGCTGTGATGTTTGGAGCAGCTACTATTCTGGTTGCAGCAGGGCTTGTTGGGTCCCACCATTGCCATGGACCTGATTGATTGCTCATACGGCTGGCTGCCAATGGCAATAATATAGGAAATAAGTTTTCACTGTTGGTTACAGTAATTTTATCATTGGGAGATGGCAGGATATAATCATAAGTCTTACCGTAGTGATTACGGGCAGCAAGCGAATATGCATCATTGTGTTCTGCAGAGCGAAAAGCTGTGTTATTGCCTAAATCGTTGGCTTTCTTAATAAAAACATTTCCTCCTTGCACATCAACCACATCTTCCATGGTAGTAGGCACAATTACAGTTCCCTCTCCAAAAGGGGCGAATGGATCACGCACACATTGAAAGGCAATCATAGGCGCATCTCCGGCTTCTAACCATGCGGTATCAGCCAATGCACCACCAAAATTAACGGCAGCACTTATGGATGAAGAGATGGCAGAGGATCCATACAAATTCAACAAACCACCTGAACCATCAATTCTCCCAACGGTAGTGGTATCAATGTAGGATTTAGAAGTTAGCGGGTTGATAAACTTTGGCAAGGCCATTTCAGAATACTTGTTTAAGGTATTATATGCGTTTGAGATATATCCTCCTGTTCCTTCTCCCAATAGAACAATTTTAGTTGGGTCAATGCCATAGGTATTGGCACCGGCTGCATTCGCTCTTACAAATTGAACGCATTTCTTTACGTCATGGATGGCACGGTAAACTGCATTCAACAAGGTACCCCTTCTTTCCTGAACTGTAGTAGCAATAGGGTTCCATCCCAAACGATAGTCTGCACTGATCACTACATATCCTCGCTTCGCCAGCTTTTTGCAGGCTTCAACACCACTGCTGTCAGACCTAAAACCGGTTGGACTTCCATTGATTCCGGGAGGTAAAAAGTTTCCGGTATGCAAATAGATAACCAAAGGTCTGTTGGTCAAATTATCTACTGAAGTCTTTGGCTTGTAAATGTCCATTTTAATATCGGTAACCTTCACGACTGAATTGGTGTCTACCGGGTTATAATAAAGAGCCGGAATCGCTTGTTGCATAGCCACGGCAGTCTTTATAACTGTTAAGTCAGCAACCATTTTGGCTTGGTTGGTAAATTTAGATGTTAAAAAATCAATGTTGGTAGCATAGGTAACGCCACTCGTCACCTCGATGTCGGCATCTGTGAAAACTTCTTTCACGTAGCGTTGAGCATTAAGATTACCGGAAAACAAGAGGGCCGCGGTAATGAATAAGTAACTTTTTCTCATGGTTTTGTATAATTTAAGTTTGAGCAAATTTAAACATTTAATTTCATTTCAATCTTCTCCCTGGTTTTTATTGGCATTTAACTCAAATAAAACGCTCACATAGGCTAATCTTCCGATAAACGGTCCGCCGTAAACCTGAAAATTCCTGTTGTCAAAAGCCGATTTAAGTCTGTCTTCGACGCCCTTTTTGAACAAAGGTTGAATACCAAACAAGTTTGAACCACCCAACTTAATGGTACAACCTGATTTTGGGAAGTTATAGTTGATTTGCCCATCTACCATATCATACGATGGAACAAATCCGGTAAACTGAGGAGAGCCCTCAAAAATAAAACCATCGACCCATTTGTAATTTAAGCCAAATCCAAGTTTCTTGAGGTTAGTGAAGGGGATTTTCAATTCTCTTCCGTTCAACCCAATATTAAATTTATGTTCCGGGGTATTAAAGGCAGGGATGATGGGATCGTCGGCACCTTTTTTATTGAGCACATTCCAGGAATAGTTGGCCGTATAAGCCAGTTTCTTGTAGAAATAGCTCACCGCAACGGAGACACCTTGGGTGGTTACCCGGCTGTCTGCATTGGCCGCCAGACGATATGCCATGATGCCTCCCACAGGAAATTTTGTTATTGGATCAAAATCTGCATCCAATCCGATTTTGTATCCGATAAAATTGTCATAGATACTGTAATAATAGCCCGCATCGATAAACATGCTATTGTCGAGCAAAAAGCCTTTATAGCCCACTTCTATGGTTTTTACTTCTTCCGGCCTAATGGGGGCCACGTTAAAATACTCAATTTGAGCTAGATCGAGGGTGTTACGGTACTCGCCAAATGAACCGATGGTAATCAAAGAGTCATATCCATCTAGATTACCTAGCAACATGGCTCTTCCTACATTATAATACAAATATTGATCGGCCAGGGTCGGGTTGCGGATAGCCGATGAAAAGCTCAGTCTGAATATATGTTCCTTTCTGTGTTGATATATCGCAGAAAATGCAGGAGACAATAGAAAATTGAAGTTCTGATTTTTATCTAAACGAGCTGTTAGATTGGTCTTCAATCTTTTGGTAAGAAAATACTTTTCGATCCCCCCATACAAACCAAATTCATAATTGGTGATGACCACATCTCCGGTATCTTTAAAAATGGTGCCCTCAGAATTGGGTCGATAAAGCCTGCCATTGGCTCCTGCTACCAGGTTTGCCCATTTCGGGGTGAATTTATGTTCGCCATGTAAGTGATATAAAGCGGATTGGTCAAAGAAACGGGTACCGCCTTCGTTGAATTTCTTGGTGGTGATTAAGTTGAAGATGGAATCAAATCGCGCTGTACCTTCTTCGTAACGAGCTGTTTTCCCGCCACCCTGACTTTGATTCGTGTAATTAAAGTTCGATTGATGCAGGTTGCTGACAGTCTGATTGTTGGCATTCAAAAAAGGCTGGAGAATTTGTTTTGCCCATTGTTCCAGCGGCACGGAGCCATCATAAACCGGATATCCGGGAAGTCTTTCTACATCTTTTCTGTAAACCAAGCGCCAATTGGTTTTATAGGCAATGTTCCAATTGTTGTTGTTGAATGAAGAATTGTTCATGAACATGGCGGTACTCACGATATCATAAGAATCGCCGGCATCTTCCTGTGTACTATAAGCGCGGATGAAAAATTTATCTTTTTGTCTGTATTCAAGGCGGTTCTGCCAAAAGAGAATGTTCTTTAAGCTATATCGATTGTCTCCTTGATAAACGGTGTTTCCGCCACCAATGTTAAAAGCATAAATGAGTTCGTTTTTCTCCCTGATTTTATAATGAAATGCGGTGTTAAATTTATAATTATCGGTTTTGTAATCTACCAAATCAATTTCGCGATATCCATTTCGGTAAAACATGCCCAATCCCGGTAACTCTAACTGTTCAACCGGACCGGTGTAATTGCTATTGGCTTCGAGAGACTCATCCCCATAAATATTGATGGCATCATATCCTCCCGGATTATCGGCCCCGTAATCAGAGTCTGATGTAGGGTCATAGTTGGTAGCCTTCCAGTCTAAGGCAGAAAAAGCCATAAAGCCGATTTTGTAGGCAAAGACTTCCTTGCCTTTTTTGTTTTTTAATACGTCAGCATGTCTGAAAGCTATTTCCTTCAGGTTTCTTTCTCCAATTTTAGTCTGAAGGGAAAAACCACGATAGGTAAAAGGATCTTTGCTTTCCATAAAAATCACGCCATTAAAAGCATTGGGGCCGTAAAAAGCAGAACTGGCACCGGCGATTACATCTACCTGTTTTACATCCAGATCAGACGCACCGAGAAAATTCCCTAATGAAAAATTCAAACCGGGCGACTGATTATCAACGCCATCAATCAATTGAAGGCTTCGCACCGGACTGGTGCTGTTGAAACCGCGCGTATTAATAACACGAAATCCTAAACTGGCAGAGGTGATATCTACCCCTTTTAAATTACCCAGACTTTCATAAAAAGTAGCCGAAGGGGATTCTTTGATGGCTTTTAAACCAATAGATTCAACGGTCAAGGCGGATTCCTTTTGTTTCTCCGATACCCTTATTTTCTTCACAACCACCTCACTGAGTGCCTTACTGTCTTCAGTCATGGTAATTTTCCGGAAAGCCTCGCTTTTAATCACCACTTCTGTGGTGGTGTACCCGACATAAGAAATTAACAAGGTCACCGGCAGCTTTTCTACCGAAATAATGAATTTACCTTCGTGATCTGCAATGGCGCCCTTTTGCTGATCCTTCACCTTAAGATTGGCGCCAATCAAGGGCTCACCGGTTCCGGCATCGGTAACCTGACCGGTAATTTTGGTTTGAGCCTGTACAGAAATGCACGCCAAAAATGTCAGGAAAATCGAAATAAAAAACCTCATACGCGTTAAAATCAGTGGCAAAATATGTAAAATTTCAAATTTAAGTGAAAAAATATCCGTTTGTAAGCAATTAAGCCCGGAATTTTGATGCGCTTCAAGCATTCATTGAACCTAGAAATACTCTTTTTTAGTTTTTATAAACTATACAATGGATCGTCATTTTTGAGATGAAAAAAGCATCCTGTGACTCAATCGGTTGATGGAATGCACAATCCTTTCTACCTTGATATCATCCGTTTTGGCAGCATAAATAGATCGAATATATCGGTGTTTCTCTGCATCCTCCAAAGCATCAAAAAATCTCAACGCATCCGGTTTGTCGCTCAAACACAAAAAAAACTCCTCCGGAATTTCTTGAGGTTGTCTGTCTTCATACAAAATGATATGCACCCAATTTCCCGCTTCCTTCTTGATTTTTTTTCGAATCTCTTTTCTTACCGGTAAAAAAAGCTGACCATTTCCCATTGGGCAGAGGTGATATTTTTCAAGATCAAATCCATCAATAGCCCCCCTAACTTTTACCCATCCAAAGGGGGTTTCCTTACTTTGCAATACCTCCCGTGTGGTGGCGTAAGTCCATCCACCCTTCCCCGGAAATTTTTGGAGTTGATATTTTTGATTTACGAGGGGATGATCCATGATATACTATATTAATTCATCAAAACAAGCCGTTAAATTCCATAAGCCTACAATTAAATTGTTAAACAAAAACCATTAGCTCATATCAAATCTGCTGAACAATACTTCCAAAAAATGACCCATCAAGCCATCTCTTGCCCAAATGTCAGCAAATTCATATCCGGATCCAACAAAGCAAATTCCCATTGACCCCAAGGTTTTAATTCCAACGGGCCCTGCGGATGGATAGAAACACCTTTTGCTTTTGTATCTTGATAGAGCATGTTAATATCATCCGTTCGAATGTACACTTGACCGTAATTTTCCTTTATATCTAATTGAGGATGAGCAAAAAAATGAAGTTGAATTTCATCCTTCCACATCATCAAATATCCTTCATAATCTGAATTTCCAAAAACTTCGAAACCTAACTTCAAATAAAATAGAAGGGTAATTTCTTTGTCCCTCATGGGCAATTTGGGGTGAATATTTGTCAACATACCAATCTATGCTTCATGCTTCAAAACTAAAATTAACCATGAACTTGGCCAACAAATGCCAATTTAAGGCGATCCGATTAATCCTTCCCAACAAATTCTACTTTCAGCCGTTACCTTTGCACGGCTTTTCAAATGAATACCAGAGAAATCATACAGCTTTTTCGCAACCATCCTGCGTTTCAGGATCTTGAGCACCAACTGGAACTGCCATCCAAGGATGCGGTGATTACGGAAGGCTTATCGGGTTCATCCCTGGCGTATCCTTTATCCATTCTTGCTGCTTCAAAACCCTTATTGGTGGTATGTGCGAATGAAGAAAGTGCCGGTTATTTAAAAAGCGATTTAGATGCCATTGGAGAAGAAGGCCAGACCGCCTGGTTAAAATCGAGTTACCGAAAACCCTTTCAAGCCGAAACCATTGACCCAAATCTGGTTCAGGAAAGGGCTGAATTGCTGTTAGCCTTATCAGAAAAAAAAGCAGTCCCCATCATTGTTTCATGGATAGACGCGGTGGCTGAAATGGCCGTGAGCAATGAACTCCTCCGCAAAAACCAAATCGAGATCGGTACCGGAGAAACCCTTGATTTGGATTTTATGATGGAAGCCCTGAATGAATACCAATTCAGTCGCGAAGATTTTGTATACGAACCCGGACAATATGCAGTGCGTGGGGGCATTATTGACATTTATTCCTTTTCCCATGAGCAACCCTATCGCCTGGAACTCGATGGACGTCAAATTGAAAGTATCCGCATTTTTGATCCGGTTACGCAGCTTTCTGTGAAAGAAGTCAGATTGGCTACCCTCGTACCCAATATTCAGCTGATGACCGAAAACAGCGTTCGTGTCAGTTTTTTTGACTACCTCCCGAAAAACACTTTGATGGTGCTGCCGGATGCCAATATTTCCATTCCGCAATACAAAGATTCCTTTGAAACCAGTTTCGAAAATGAGCTTTTAAAACCGCATTTGTTAGAGCGGTTTGAAACCCCGGAGGCCTTAAAAAATCACTTTAAAAAATACAAATGTCTATGCAATGTAGACCCATTCGGATCGAAACCCAAAGGGGTTGTAAAGTTCGAAACCAGACCACAACCGATTTTTAACCGACAATTCAATCTCATCATAGAGCATTTTGACGAAATTGAAAAATCAGGCGGGAAGGTGCTGGTGTTTTCAGAAACGAGCAAACAAATCGAACGGTTATATACCATTTTTGAGGATCTGCAGAAGCATCCGGGTTTTCTTCCGGTTTACAAACCCATGAGCAAAGGCTTTTTTGATCGAAACTTGAATATTGCCTTTTATACAGAACATGAACTCTTCGGTCGGCATTTTCAATATCGCCATAAAACGCGTTTCAGCAAGAATCAGGCAATAACCTTAAAAGAACTTTCTGATTTGCAGCCCGGAGATTTTGTGGTCCATGTAGATCATGGTATCGGACAATTTCAGGGATTGCAGAAAATTGAAGTCGGTGGTCGAAGACAAGAAGCAGTGCGCATTCTCTATAAAAATGGAGACTTACTGTATGTAAACATTCAGGCGCTTCACAAAATTTCAAAATACACCGGGAAAGAAGGCACCGAGCCGAAATTGAACAAATTAGGCAGTGATGCATGGCAAAATCTCAAAGCAAAAACCAAAAAACAGGTTAAAGATATTGCCCGTGATCTAATCAAACTATACGCCAGCCGAAAAGCTCAACCCGGATTTAGTTTTAGTCCGGATGGCTATTTGCAACATGAACTCGAAGCCAGCTTTTTGTATGAAGACACGCCGGATCAAAGCAAAGCCACAGAAGATTTCAAAAAAGACATGGAATCTCCGCATCCGATGGATCGTCTGATTTGTGGTGATGTCGGATTTGGCAAAACGGAAATAGCCATTCGGGCCGCTTTTAAATCAGCATGCGACAGTAAACAAGTGGCCGTTTTGGTTCCCACGACTATTTTAGCACAACAGCATTACCGAACTTTTAGAGGTCGTCTCGAAGGCTTACCGGTGCATGTTGACTATATCAATCGCTTTAGAACCGCCAAGCAGCAAAAAGAAACCCTTCAAAAATTAAAAGAAGGCAAAGTTGACATCATCATTGGCACCCACCGTTTATTAGGTAAAGACATAGAATTCAAAAATCTGGGCCTGTTGATCATTGATGAAGAGCAAAAGTTTGGAGTGGGCGCCAAAGAAAAACTTAAACAACTCAGGGTGAATGTAGATACCCTTACACTCACTGCCACGCCCATTCCCAGAACTTTGCATTTCTCTTTGATGGGTGCACGGGATTTAAGCGTCATCAATACTCCTCCACCCAACCGTCAGCCGGTAAAAACGGAGCTTCATACCTTTAGTAAAGAAATGTTAAAATCTGCGGTTGAAGCTGAAGTGAACCGTGGCGGACAAGTTTTTGTGGTACATAACCGGGTCAAAGACATTCAGGATTTGGCCGATTTAATAAGGGTTACTTGCCCGGGTGTACGCGTGGCAGTGGCACATGGTCAGATGCCCGGCGATGACCTGGAAGACATCATGGTTCGTTTTGTAGAAGCTGAATATGACGTATTGGTAGCCACTACCATTATCGAATCAGGGTTGGATATCCCCAATGCCAATACCATCATCATTAACAATGCCCATTTCTTTGGGTTGAGTGATTTACATCAGATGCGTGGAAGGGTTGGGCGAAGTAACCGCAAGGCATATTGTTATTTGTTCTGTCCACCGGTTTATACCTTGTCTGACGATGCCAGAAGAAGATTGTTGGCCATCGAAGAATTTTCAGACCTCGGTAGTGGTTTTAATGTGGCGATGCGCGATTTGGACATCCGGGGCGCTGGGAATCTATTGGGAGGAGAGCAAAGTGGATTCATAGCGGAGATCGGGTTTGACATGTATCATAAAATTTTGGATGAGGCCATTCAGGAAATCAAGCATGATGAATTCAGCGATGTGTTTGAAGACGAAAAGGATGCCGGAAAGAAAGCAGTGGTAGAATGTCAGGTAGAAACAGACCTCGATGCCATGATTCCCGATGAATATATCCGCAACATCAGCGAGCGTTTGAGTTTGTATTCTGAACTATCGAGGGTAAAAAACAATGAAGAACTTCATAATTTTGCGGTAAGGTTAAAAGACCGTTTTGGTCCTATCCCAAGACAGATAGACCGCTTGTTGGATTCTGTGAAGCTCAAATGGATGGGTGAAGCCATCGGTTTTGAAAAGATTGTTTACAAAAACAAAAAATTATCGGCTACTTTCACGACCAAGGATGAATTTTTTACCTCAGAATCATTCACCCATATCATTACAGTGATTCAGCAACATTCCAGGATATTCAATTTGAAACAAGGCAAAACAAATCTCATGTTGATTTGTGAATCACTGAACGACATCACCGAGGTTTTACTCACCTTACAGCGGTTAAAACCATTAGAAATTTCGGCACACGCTGCAATGAATTAGGAGGAGACTTATTAGTCTGTAACGCCCATCAGTTCAGCCATGCGCTTACCGATTTCCGCAGGTGAATCCACCACATGGATACCACAATCGCGCATAATGGCCTTTTTAGCTTCAGCCGTATCGTCGTTGCCACCTACAATGGCGCCGGCATGACCCATTCTTCTGCCCTTAGGAGCGGTTACTCCAGCTATAAAGCCCACAACAGGTTTGGTTCCGTTTTCTTTAATCCAACGGGCTGCTTCTGCTTCCATTCCCCCACCGATTTCACCAATCATGATGATACCATCCGTTTCGGGGTCATTCATTAATAACTCAACTGCTTCCTTGGTGGTTGTACCAATGATTGGATCTCCACCAATACCGATGGCGGTGCTCTGACCCATACCTGCTTTGGTAATCTGATCTACCGCTTCATAGGTAAGGGTACCTGATTTTGAAACGATTCCAATTCTTCCCGGTTTAAAAATAAAACCCGGCATGATACCTACTTTGGCTTCTCCGGCAGTCATTACACCCGGACAATTCGGGCCTATCAAACGGCAGGATTTATCACTGAGATATGATTTAACTACAACCATGTCTTTGATAGGAATTCCTTCGGTAATACAAATGATCACTTTGATTCCCGCATCAGCCGCTTCCATAATCGCATCAGCAGCAAATGGGGGTGGAACAAAGATGATTGAAACATCCGCACCGGTATTTTTTACCGCGTCACTTACCGTATTAAAAACCGGTTTTTCAAGGTGTAAAGTACCACCTTTACCGGGAGTAACTCCTCCCACTACATGGGTGCCGTATGCCATCATCTGACCGGCGTGAAAAGTACCTTCACTGCCTGTAAAACCTTGTACGATAATTTTAGAATCACGATTAACCAGTACGCTCATTGTTTCAAATCTTATAAGCGGCAAAGCTAAGATTAATTGCCAAAAAAGCGAAGTCAAATATGAAGCGTAATGTCAGAAATTAAGATAAAAAAAAGGGCTGCCTTTCGGCAGCCCTCGATCACATGATAAAATTATCCTTACCTTAATATATCAGTGTGAGATTGTTACACGCTGTGTAGACACCATGTTTCCGTCTTTAACCTGTACCATGTAAATGCCGTTGGCAACATGGCTCAAATCAATTGAGAATGCACCGGTACCCACTTCAGCCATATTTGCATTCATGCGCTCGCCGAGCAAATTGAATACTTCTAAAGTAGTAGAATTGCTAAAATTAGAAATCCTCACCGTCAATTTTCCGGCAGAAGGATTTGGATACACATTCAAACCGTTGGCGCTAATGTCTTCAACACTTACCAAGTTGATGGTTACTGTTTCACATTTTTCGCTCAAGCAACCTGCACTGTTAATGATACCTAAACATGCTTGGAAAGTTCCTTTGTCGATGTTATAGTATTCATGGCTTGGGTTGATTGTTTGAGCACTACCTCCGTCACCGAATCTCCAGTTGTAAGTATTGGATGGATCAGTGGTAGTTTGACTGAATTTTACGGTTCTACCGGAAGTTTGAGCGGTAAAGGCTGCATTTGCCTTTGCGTTTACGTTAACCGGAAGCGTAACAGAGTCAGAACATCCACCGGGAACGTTCGCAACCAAGGTTACAAGGAAAGTTTTAGAACCACCGGATGCAGCATACGCATGCTTTGGAGAAGTTTTGTTAGAGGTATTTCCATCACCCAATCTCCACTCATACTGAAGGTCTCCGGCAGCAACAAATGATTTGTTGGTAAAAGAAACTTCATCTCCTTCGCATACATCATTGGCAATGAAATTTGCTTTTGCTTGCAATTTCACAGGGAAAGATTTGGTAATCATATCGCTGCAACCATTGGCCGAACGTACAATCAACGTAATGTCTTTCATGCCCACGTTGTTGAACAAGTATTTAGGATTTTCATTGCTTGAAGTTCCTTCACCGTTAAAATTCCATTCGAAAATTGAATTTACACCGGCTGGTTTAGTTCCTGACATATTGAACTGTGTTTCAGTTAAATTACATGGATCTGAGTGTCTGAAATCCGCTTTTGGAGACTCTGCTAGGTTAAAGTTTACCGTTGCTGAATCTTTACAACCGAATTCAGAAGTAGTCACCAGTTTAACTGATTTAGCACCTGCACCCTGGAAAACGTGCATAGGGTCTCTTAAGTTAGAAATGTCACCATCTCCGAAGTACCAGGTATTTCCGGTATTACCAATAGAAATAGTTGATTTATTGGTGAAACTAATTTCTTCAAGGTTACAGTTTCCGGTTTTGGTGAAAGAAGCTTTAGGTTTTGCGAACTGATTGGCATTCTTAGTAAGACTGCTTGCACATCCATTCGACTCAGCTGTCAAGGTAACTTTATATCCTCCAGCATTTGAATAAGTATATTTTGGATTCTTGGTAGTAACTGCGTCTCCGCTTCCCGCACCGCCAAAATTCCATTTATAGGTGATATTTCCAACTATACCGGCAGGCAAAGAAGTATTGTTAGCAAAATTAACTGCTAAACCTTCGCAAGCATTGAATACTTTAAAGTCGATGGTTGGAACCGGAGTTACTATCACCTGCAAGGTCTTCTTGAATTCAAACTTAGGATATGCAGCCAAACGAATGGTTAAGTCTGTGTTATAGTTACCATAAGTCACATATTTGTAAATAGGATCTGATACATCCGTAGCATCTTCTTTGCTATTCGGGTCATTGAACTGCCAATCGTAGAGAATGTTTCCTTTGGCAATGGTGGTAAGGTTTTTAAATTCAATTACATCACCATCACAAACAGGCTTAAATTCAAAATCTACAACAGGTACGTGTGGCACATATACCCAACGACCAAACACGGAGTCACATTTTGTAGATGTGTTTGTTACACGAGCTCCGATAAATACCATAGAATCCATCAAGGAGGTAGAAGGCGTAAATTCAATCTTTCCTAATGTTGAACCTGAAGGTCCATTTAGACTAACGCCGCTGGTAATGGTCATTCCACCACTGGTTCTGTATTCTCCGGTCATGGTCCAATCTGTTCCAAATGTTGATGTAGGGTTATTGGTTGGATTGTTGATATCATAGGTGATTTTCAAGTTAGGAATGGTCACATCAGGATTAGATGTGCTTCCTCCTGATCCTCCCTGACGGAAGTAGCCAGGAAAAGAAGTATTTTCTGCCAATGACCCACCATAAGGCGATGGGGTAACATTCACCGTTTTGCTAATTAGGTTATTACCGGTGTTATCATCCGTTCCATCGAGATAAACATTCAAAGTACTCACACCAGGAAAGTTAAATTCAGTTGGAGTTTTGAATGTAAAATCTGCTGATTTACCGGCTCTAATGGTGATTGGGCAAACTTCAGAAACTTTTCTTACACCATTCACATCAAAAGCCAACGGCACATTCACGATGTCCATGGTATTGTTATTCTTAAGGGTTACGGTGATGTTCTCTTTATAACCTCCGCAAACGTTGGTGTTGGCGAGGGCCACATTGGCCACTTCAACATCGATATAATATTCCAACGCACCCACATCAGGAGCAGTTGAGTTTCTTTTCACATTGGCATTGTCGGTAGTTATAAAAGAAATTGGAGTCGCCTTATTTACAAAGTTAAAGGAGGTTGGTTTGTAATCGCCGGCAGCCAAATTGGTAAATACCGGATTAATGGCCATTACATTTTGATCACCCATGGTCGTTTTAAAGGTAGCCAAATCAGATACAATTGAGCCATTTTTTGCACCCGGATTGAAGCTTGCACCTGCGTTTCCTGTAAACAAGTTATTGTTGCTATACGGGCCGGTTGAGTAATAATCATAGATACCATAGTTTGTTCCACCATTATCTAAGTCAACAATATTGTTATTATACATTAATCCGTCTACATAGTACACATACATGTGGTAATCGTTTCCGAATGAAGTAGTGGTTGAGTTAAACGGACGACCAATGATGGTATTATAAGAAATATCGGTTAACTGATTGTTAAAATAGCAATAGGCAAAGATTCCATAAAAATAAGCGTCTGATTGAAAATCTATAATGTTGTTATTGACAGAGCTTCTCGCCGATTGGCTGGTATTATAGTAATTATACATATAGATACCATAGCCGCCATATGACTTTATTCTGATCGTATTCCGATCTATTACACATGATTTAAAAGAGGTAAGATAATAGGCACTAAATGCATAGATACCATAGTAGTAGCTATTATTACCGGTAGGAGATTTCTCCAATTGAATATAATTGTCATTATTCTCATAAAATCCGGTTATATATGCAGAGAAACCATATACGTAGATACCATAGGTAGAAGTAGGCTGATTTGTAAGAATAATCCTATTCTTATTGATTTTCACATCTCCTGAGCCGGTGCCATAACTAATACTGTGGTTAATCCCGTATTGCGTGGAGCTACCATTCAAATCATGGATATAATTATTTTCAATGGTATAATCACCCCCTTTGTTGTTTGCGATGTTATTAATTCCGTATTTAACACCGGTTCTTGCACCACTATTCCAAATTTCATTTCCGGTGATGGTTTGCTGAAAACCGTAATATGTCCAGATGCCTGAATGAAAGAAATCCGCAACTTTATTATCTGAAAATGTGTTTTTTCTCACGGTAGAGCCGGAACTCTCAGTTATAAAAACAATACCCGCATAAGGTCCAAAGCCGGCTCCTGCAGACGTCTCATTTTTGGTGATAAGATTGTTTTCTCCGGAATTTGAATACGATAGAGTAGACGAAGTACCGTTTGTAATACCGATGTAAAAATAGATATTAGAAGTAGTGTTGAAGCTTGGCATCTGCAACTTACAATTTGAAATGGTGTTGAAAGTTGCCTGATTCAATAAATGCACACAACGGCCCATACTGGTGTTGGTCGCTCTAATGATTAAATTGTCAACCGTCATGTAGTCTGTCCCATTCAATTGTAAGGTGAATGAAGCAGCAGAACTTGTGGCTGAAAACTCAAGGATTTCACCATTTCCATTGATGGTGATGGTGTTCGTTGAAGACACACCTGAAATTGCACCAAAACTAACCTGTTCTGTGTAAGGTCCGGAGCCGGAAACTACGTTCACCGTTACTTTTCCGCTTACTGCAGGACCATTCTTTGTACCACCATCACTGCGGGTTCCACTTAAAAGGTCACTCGCAAGGGCAGAAAATGTTTTGTAATTAGTTGAGGAAGCCGCACTTTTGGCATCAATGGTATAAGTACCACTGAGCTGAGCAAATGCACTGCCCGTAAGAAACAAAAGAGCGTAAAGAATGCCGAATTTCTTTACTGAATTTAAGTAAAAATGTTTCATAATTGAGTGTTTAAATTGGTAATTTTTTAGCAACAATATCACGTGATACTGCTATGACAAAACGAATGTAGAAACAAAATGATGAAAAACAAACGCCACATGGATTTTTTTGACATTGAACACATATTATTCAGATAATTTACGTTTCCATGACATTAATCAGACAAAATGATGATTTCGAAATAGCAGAAATAAACCGTCGGCTAAAAGTACTTTTACTGGCCGACAAATTGGGTTCTGTTACAGAAGCTTGCCGTCAATTGGAATTTTCGAAAACCCAATTTTACGTTTATAAAAAAAGGTATGAAAACGAGGGAATTCAAGGCTTGAAGCTTCATTATCAAGTAGTTAACCATCCAAATACGACTCCGGTTGAGGTGCAAAATCTAATCAGGGAATGGTCGATCCAAAACCCTGATTTTGGATCTCAACATTTATCCATGTTATTAAAAAATCAGGATATTCATGTGGGCACTGCTACCGTTCATAAAATACTCCTTGAACAAAATCTCGCCTCTAGAAAATCTCGTTGGATTTTTTTAGAAAGTCTTCATCATCAACAAGGCGATTTGATGAATCCTACTCATCTCGAATTTCTTCAAAAAATGAATCCATGTCATGAAGAAAAAAAGCATCGGGGTTCATCGCCCGGCATGTGCCTTGTTCAGGATTGTGTTCTGATCTTTAAAGATGCTCAAAGCAAGATTTATTTGCATTTTACCATAGATACGTTCAGCAATTTTGTCATCGGCAGAATCGATCACTCTATGGCCCCTATATCCGCCATGTTGTTATTGAAGCAGGAGGTGCTGCCTTTCTATCGGCAAATTCATGTAATCCCTTCCTCTATTTACACCCACAATGGCAGAACCTTTGCCGGAAACAAAAGACATGACTACGAACTTAAATTGAACAAACATCGTATCCGGCATATCATCACAGAAAATGGTCAAAGCCATGGATTTGGCAAACAATTCAAACAAATCGTTAAAAATGAATTGAAAATTAATAAGTCCATGACACCTGCATTAGAAAACCCTTCTTTTCAGCTGTTTATACGCGAATGGATTCATTTCTATAATACCCAAAGGGCGAATATTGGATATCCCAATTACAGCAAACTACCGCTGGAAGTTCATGAGTCAGGCTTATCTAAGATGTAGCCTTGACAACTTAAATCAATAACCCAACACCGGCGCTAACCATTTTTCCATCCAGTCTAAAGGCATTCCCTTTCTTTTTGCCAAAGATTGAACCTGGTCTTTTGCTATTTTACCGATTCCGAAGTATTTGGCTTGCGGATGCGCAAAATAGAAGCCCGATACTGCAGCGGCAGGATACATCGCGAAGCTCTCCGTTAGTTTGATACCGGCATTTTCTTCGGCATTCAACAATTTCCATAATATTTCTTTTTCTGTATGATCCGGACAAGCAGGATAACCCGGGGCCGGTCTGATTCCGACATATTTTTCACGGATTAAATCTTCATGGGTCCATTGCTCATCAGATGCATAACCCCATATTTCCCGTCGTACTTTCGCATGCATATACTCTGCCAATGCCTCCGCAAAACGGTCTGCAATGGCTTTTGTCATGATGCTGTGATAATCGTCGTGATCTTTTTCATACGCCGCTACAATCGGCTCTATGCCCAAGCCTGCCGTAACCGCAAATAATCCCATATAATCGGCCTTTCCTGATTCAAGGGGTGCTATATAATCGGCGAGTGACAAATTAGGAATACCCTCCCCCATTTTACGCTGTTGACGCATAAAATGGAAAGTGTGTGCAGGTTCCTTTCTCGACTCGTCATTATATATATAAATATCGTCACCTTGGGATGCTGCCGGAAAAATGGCCGTCACTGCATTGGCCTGCAACGATGATTCCTGAATAAATTTATCAATGAGCAAATTGGCATCGTCAAAAACACGCCTGGCTTCCTTTCCCACCAAAGGATCATTGAAAATTTCAGGGTATTTGCCTTTTAATTCCCAAGTTTGAAAGAAGGGAGTCCAGTCTATATAGTCTCGCAAATCTGCTAAACCGATATCCAGGTGTTTCTGTATCCCGATTTGATTGGGCTTAAAAAAACTCAAATTCGCCCAATCAGTTTTCAATTTATTGGCGCGAGCTTCTTCGTAGGGTAAGAGATTTTTATCTGCCTGACGACGGGCATGATCCAAGGCCAACGTTTCATATTCATCTTTGAT
>JBIIVF010000226.1:0-2658 GCA_044339595.1 Bacteroidia bacterium | reverse complement strand
AAGACGGTGCACTTTGTTTGCTTCCGGTTGAAAGTTTATAATAGACATCTTGCGTACCGCCGGCACTGCTCACACTGTCGTTCACTTGTGCGAAACCATTCAACGTCAATAAAAGGAATAAGCACGAAATTTTTATGTTCATTTTTCTCTGTATCATGTGGCAAAGGTATAGACGTCAAAAGTGGGCATATACCGAAAAACGGAATAAAAATACCAGATTTAGTTGCATTAGAACTGATAAATGTCTTATTTCGCAACCAATTAATAATAAACGTATTAACTAAAAGTAACCTACCATATGCATGATAAAAATCATATTTTTAATTTCAACAATATCAATATAAGTGAACACAAAGTCTTTGAAATAAACGAGTTTTCTGAAGTCGTTTTACTGGAACAAAATTCGGGTGATGGCGTCTGTATGAGCAGTTTAATACCGGGCAAGGTTCATTTTCTCTTTCTGCTCGATGGATCAATGAAATTGACTTTTATGCCATCCCAATATACGCTGCCTTTAGAGGCAGGGTATTATTATTTCTTGTATAATCCCATCGACCCCAATTCTTTTCAGATAACCATGACAGCCAATTCCAGGGTGTTGTTGCTTCAAATGAATGCGGATCACATGCACAGCTTGTTTCTGGATGATGATTCTGAATTGTCCTTCCTGCATGGCGATAATGGAAACCGGAAGTATTACAAAATGCTGGCGATTGAGCCTTCCCTGTTCATACCGCTCAACCAAATGTTTTCGAATGATATGGCAGGTAACACACAACACTTGTACTTAAAATCAAAGGTTCTTGAAATTCTCAGCATTTGTTTCGGTAAAAAGGAGAATCCAGATGAAGAAGCTTGTCCTTTCTTAAAAGATACGGAAAATGTCGACAAGATTAGGAATGCTAAAAAAATACTGGTCGATCGGATGCATTCTCCACCCAATATAAAGGAATTATGCCGAGAAGTTGGTTTGAATGAATATACCTTAAAAACGGGTTTTAAGAATGTATATGGATTGCCGGTGATGAATTGGTTGAGCAATCACAAATTAGAAATCGCCAGAAAACAGTTGATGCATAATGATTCTAAGGTAAATGAAATCGCGGATGAATTAGGTTATAACAGTCCGAGTCATTTTATTGATGCGTTTAAGAAGAAATTTGGGGTTACGCCGAAGAAGTATCAGCAGAGTGCGGGGTGATGATTCATTTAGAATAAATGATTTAACTAAGATCATTCGAAAAGAGTTAATGAGAATAGTTGAGTTTTTGGAAAGTAGAATTTCAGGGCTTTTCCCAAACTTCCTTCTGTCACGAAAATCATTGCGTTAGTGCTGACTCCTATGAATTAAAAATCAAGATTGCAATCTTTGTATATTTGTAAAAATACGCTGTTATGACTACTAAGGAGAACATACTTAATGCATTGAGAAGCCAAAAACATGAATTCTCAAAGTTCGGAATTAAGAATGTTGGATTGTTTGGTTCTTACACTAGAAATGAACAAGTTATAAATAGCGATATTGATGTTTTGATCGATTTTGAACCGGAGGCAGAAAACTTTGATAATTTCATGGCAGTTTATGATATAATTCAACAACTCTTCAAAGACGAAAAAATTGAGGTTGTTACTGTAAATGGATTAAGTCCTTATATCAGCCCCTCTATTTTAAAAGAAGTACAATATGTCTAAAGAGCCAAAAGTGCACCCAGCAAACTTTAGTTGAGAAAACGGATAATCATTTATGCCTGCAGAGCCAAAAGGCATATTTTTGGTTCATTTTAGAAAAACCCAAGTCAATCCACAATTCAACATCAAGACTCTAATACAAGCTATAAGCATATCATTTTTATCAATTACTTTTTCTCTTCAGGGAATATTACCTTTGCAGTCTATTATGAGTACACACACTGAACACGTTGAATGTTTAATCATCGGCTCCGGTCCTGCGGGATATACTGCCGCCATTTACGCAGCGAGAGCTGATATGAAACCCGTTATGTATGAGGGATTGCAGCCCGGCGGACAATTGACCATCACCACGGAAGTAGAAAATTATCCGGGCTATCCGGATGGCATCATGGGGCCTCAAATGATGGAACTGTTTAAGAACCAAGCACTGCGCTTGGGCGCTGATATCCGTTTTGGCATGGTGACGAAGGCTGCCTTAACAGAAGAACGTCCGTTTAAACTGTGGGTAGATGAAACCAAAGAAATAACAGCCGACGTAGTGATCATTGCTACCGGGGCTTCGGCCAAATGGTTGGGAATACCCTCAGAACAAAAACTGAATGGTGGCGGGGTATCTGCCTGCGCGGTTTGTGATGGATTCTTTTATCGTGGTCAAGATGTGGCCATTGTGGGTGCCGGTGATACGGCCTGCGAAGAAGCCAGCTATCTTGCCAAGATTTGCAGAAAGGTGTATATGATTGTAAGAAAAGACCATTTCAAGGCCTCAAAAGCCATGGAACACCGGGTTAAAAACCTTCCGAACATTGAAATTTTCTATAACAGTGTAACGGATGAAATCCTCGGCGATACCGTGGTTGAAGGGGTCAGGATTCTGAATACTTCCACCCAAACAACCCATGAAATCAGCGTGAAAGGATTTTTTGTTGCCATCGGACATCAACCCAATACATCCATTTTTAATGGACA
>JBIIVF010000088.1:0-10399 GCA_044339595.1 Bacteroidia bacterium | reverse complement strand
ACCGTATCGGCCGAATGAATGGTTGAGCATGGTGTAAATACCATAGTTTTCATAGATATACTTCACCCATTTTGAAGGAACCCCAACATATTGCCGAACGGCATTTACGCCCATATTTTGAAGCAATGGCATCTCGTGGTCTAACGCAGCCATGATGACATCATCCGATTGATTCCACAAACTATAGTTGTAGTTGGTGCCAATGGGGAAATAATCCCAATTTATCCCGTTGACGAATGTCGCTTTACCATCCACTAAAAGTTTAAACCCACTGGCTGATTTTTGCACTTCCACCTTGCCCTTTTGAGCAAATGTAAAAATTGAGGTGAGAATCATGAGGCCTGTATAAAGTAGCTTTTTTGTCATGTTACCGTTATTTTTATGAGCTTGAATTATTTCCTAAATATTCCGTTTTCCAATTTAAACTTTTAACCCCTGTAAGTAAAAACTAATTTGTTATTGCGAGGTTAATACTTTGACGAATGTATTATAATACCCAAGCAATTGCGAAAAAGAACACTACATCTCTACTACATCAACGCTTAATTATCATTATTTTTACGAACTTGATTCCGTGGCCCAATAATACAATTCAGGTCAAAGTGACCGAATAAACCTATGTACAGAAAAGTATTACAACTGTCCATGATCATTCTGCAATGTCTTTCTTCAGTCATTGCGCAACCTTCGATTGGAAAAATCAAAGTATCTGTATTCGCGAAATCAACGTATAAAGCGGGTACTCAAAACTGGAAGATAGAACGTGACACATTTGGCCGTGTATTTATTGCCAATAATGAAGGATTGTTGGTTTACAATGGGATGGATTGGCAATTATATCCCGTTCCCAATAAGACCATCTTAAGATCCATCGCCTTTGATGAGAATGGAAAATTGTATGCCGGGGCTCAAAATGAATTCGGGTTTTTTGAAGCTGACCCCATGGGCAAACTGGTTTATACTTCCTTGAAAAAGCACCTGCCTCCTTCCGTTAATTCGTTTGCAGATATCTGGAACATTGAAGTTCTTAAAAATGAGGTCTTCTTTATGGCATCGGATATTATTTTCAGGTATGCCAAGGGGGAACTCACTTATTATAAACCCCATTCAAGTTGGTTGTCTCTGGAAAAGCATCAAAATATATTAGTTGCACAAGACCGAAGTAAAGGTCTCCTTCAATTCGCACATGGCAAATGGGAAACAATGATCCAACCAAATGCCCTGCCGGCGGCCTTTTTGATCAGCGATATTAAACCCTTTGGTAAGGATACTAGTTTGGTCAGCACCTCAGGAAATGGCCTATTTCTTTTAACACAAAAATCATTGCTCCCATTTTTGTTAAAAAGCACGATTTCTGAACAGCACTTTACTTGCATTGATATCCTGGATAATGCAAGTTTTTTGGTAGGATCATACAACACTGGATTATATAAGATCGACCGTTACGGAAACGTTTTGGACAGAATTTCTACCGTCAATGGTTTAATGGGCAATACCATCCGTTGTATTTATACCGGAAAAGACGCCAGCACCTGGACAGGATTAGACAACAGTATTGCCATGATTGATTGGAACAATCCAATAAGACACCTCAATCCGCCTTCTTTTAATAATGGCAGTGGACATGGCGCTGCAATGCTGAATGGCGATCTTTATTTTGCCCTAACCACAGGGCTTCAATGGCTTCCAATTGAAAAGTCTTCTGATTTGAATGATGTTTCCGTTGAACCAACCACTATCATGACCGGATTAACCTGGAACGTTTCTGTTTGGGGCAATCGCATTATGGCCGGCCGTGATGATGGATTATGGACTATTTCTGATTATAAGGCGGCGAATGTTTCAAAATCATCCGGATTTTGGAACTTTAAACCCATGGAAGGGACCTCATCTACCAAAATCGCTTGCGGAAACTATGCGGGGATTCAATTATTCGGAGATGAAAAGGGGGAACTCATAGACCTTGGTAGTATTAAAAACTTTATTGAATCGAGTCGTTATCTTGAAGTAGATCGACAATTTATTTGGGTTTCACATCCTTACCATGGCTTATTCAGCATTCATTTGAAAGACGGCCGAATCAAGAAATATACTACACAGCATGGCTTGCCAACCAATTTGGAAAATTATGTGTTTAAGCTCAAAGGCAAAATTGTTTTGGCAACAACTCAAGGCATTTATGAATTAGATCATCAAGGGGATAAAATAATCCCATCACCGACCTATCAAAAAATATTGGGGAAAAGAGCCATCCGTTATCTTAGAGAGGATAAAGAAGGCAATATTTGGTTTGTGCACGATAAGCTGCTAGGGGTGGTCGATCTGAAAGGGTCAAAGCCGATGGTAAAATATATACCGGAGTTACAAAACCGAGTACTGAGCGGGTTTGAAAATATATTCTCCTATAATTCTGAAAATGTATTGGTTGGTTCAGATATTGGATTTTACAACATTAATTACACAAAGTACCGAGAGAAAACGTACCCGTATTTTACTTATTTGACCTTGGTAAAGCTTACAGGGAATCAAGATTCTGTCATCTATGGCGGCTATGATCCGAATATCTTCGGTAGGACGGCAAAAATTTCTCTTCCCTTTAAATATAACTCAATTCACTTTTCTTTTGCCAGCTCTTTGATAATGGATAAGCCCGCCACCGAATTTAGTTACTATCTGGAAGGTTATAGTAATAATTGGAGCGAATGGGACCTGCAACACGAAAAAGAATACACCAACCTTCCTGAAGGCAATTACATTTTTCATGTAAAGGCGCGATTTGGCCCTTCCTATGAATTTAAAGAATTTACCTATTCGTTTAAAATTGAAGCGCCATGGTATAGAACCATTTGGGCTTACCTTTTTTACTTATTGATATTCTATGGCAGTGTTTTTTATATTTTGAGAATTCAAAAACAACGTCTCCAAAAGAAAGAGCAAATTAGATTGTTCGCTGAGAAAAGGAAATTCGAGGAAGAACAACGGATGATTGATTATCATTACAAACTGGAACTTGAAAAGAAGGAAAAAGCCATCATTCAGCTTAAGAATCAGAATTTGGAGTCGGAGTTGCAGCACAAAAATGCAGAACTTGCCAGCACGGCCATGAACTTGTTGCAGAAAAAGGAGTTCTTGGGAAGAATTGCCGAAGAACTCAACAAGGTTAATTTGCCCATTAAAGACCTTGTAGACTCCTCGGAAATAAGAAGGATCCTTCGAACTTTAAGTTCTAAGGGTAAAGAGGATGAAGAATGGAAACAATTCTCTATTCACTTCAACAATGTTCACAGTAACTATTTAATCACCTTAAAAAAGGAGTTCCCTGATTTAAATGCCCACGACATGAAACTCTGTGCATACTTGAGGATGAATCTGTCAAGCAAAGAAATTGCGCAACTTTTGAGCATATCTGTAAGAGGAGTTGAAATTAGTCGTTATCGATTGCGTAAGAAATTGAAACTAAAGCAAAATGAAGATCTGTACCAGTTTTTGTTCAATTTAACCGCTACTTCGATGGATAATTCAGACGATTTAAACCCCGATAAATCCATAAACTAAGTTGAATCAGTCGTTTCAAGGCATAAAAAAACCGGGCAATCTTTATAAATAAAGGATTGCCCGGTAAATATCTGAGATAATTAAATTACTCGATGATTAACTTGCTGGTCGCTTGTCCTTCATCGGATGTAGTTTTAATGAAGTACACGCCATGGCTAAGGTTCGATAAGTCTAAAACAACAGTTTTAGCACTTGGGTTCATGCTTAACACAGTCTGTCCAACACTGTTAACAACACTTACCATTTCAATCTGTTTGTCAGAGTTGATGGTTACGTTATCTGAAGCCGGGTTTGGATAAATGTTAATTTTAGGAGCATTTAAACCGTTCACTGAAGCGCCTGATTTTCTATATAGTACATTGTCTATGAAAATGGTGGCACTTCCGGTAGGAGTTGCTTTAAATATCATTTGAGAGATATTGCTTCTGGTGGTTAAATCAGTGAAAGATGACAATGGAATGTCATATGTATTCCAAGCACTCAAGGTTGGGTTGGTTAAAGTAACTTCATGTTCTTTATCATCTCCTCCACCAAACGCCTTGTCTGCACCCCAATCAACCAATTTTACTTTTAAAGAAGTAGCATTTGGTGTCCACACATGGAAATGTATATAGCTCATGGATGTTATATCCAAAGCATTAGCAGCAACGGTTTCAACGCCTACAAAATCAAGAGAAGAATACTTTTTGGTGTCATTTCCGGCAATTTGAAGGTCTTCCAAAGTGGCTACTGACCAGCTTGTACGCCATGTGTCAACCGTTTTGTTGGTATAAGCATTGCTGAACAATGACATCACATCTGTTGCTGCAAAAGTGGGTGTTGGTGCTGCAACTTGTGGTGTATTAGGATCGATAAGCGGTACTTTATGGTAGTATACGTTGTCGACATATACAGTTCCTGAACCAACAGGTGTGCCGTTAATGATCAACTGGGCTATATTACTTTTGTTTGTTAAACCTGTAAAATCAGACATTGGAATATCAAAACTGTTCCATTCATCTTGCTTTGGGGTTAGTGTTACCTGATGTTCTTTATCATCCCCACCACCATAAGATTTATCTGCACCAAAATCAACCAATTTTATCTTCAGTGAGGTAATGTCTGCAGTCCAGGCATCAATATGAAAATATAACATAGTTGAAACATCTAAAAGATTTGCGCCGGTTGTTTCAACACCCACAAAATCGAGTGCTGAATACTTTTTAGTATCATTTCCAGCAATTTGGAGATCTGTGAGGGTTGCATTTGACCAACTGGTTCTCCAGGTATCTACGTTTTTATTGGTATAAGCATTGCTGAACATAGAGATTACATCGGTAGATGGCCTGGTAGGCGTAGGTGCAGCAACGGTTGGCATGGCTGGCCCGCTTCCTGCGCTAAAGGTAATGTTATCAAAATAACAAACATTAGAGTCATTCGTGCGTGCGATAAAATCAGGGAAGATAATAATCTGATCGATGCCCGTTGAGGAAGGTTCACCGATGTAAGCAGCGAAGTTAAAAGTCAATTCTTCCCATTCGTCTACTTTGGTGTTGGCAACCTTAAGTTCGCCTTTAGAAGCACCGGATGCGGTTGCGAATTTGATGCCCACATCACTTTTCACTGATTTGTAAACCATTATTTTAACGGTTGAATTGGCTGCGGTTAAAGTAAATGTGCCTACATTACCGTGCGCACATTCTACACCCGCCCATGGGTTGCCTGCTTTTAAAGCGGTAAACCTGGCAACTTTTGCCGAGGTGTTAATGCCCCCCGATGCCGGATTATTTACAACTTGCAAAGCGGGGTTGGTTGAATTTTCAAATGTAGTCCAGGACCATGAGGCGCCATTTCCTGCGGATTCAAAATTGATGGGCGCATTTTGAGCGTATGCTCCCATGGTGCCCATCATCAAAATAGATAGAGCGATTTTTTTCATCACACCGATGTGTGATTTGATTGTAGTGTAATTCTTTTTCATGTTTAATTCTTTTATATGGTTTAAACTTAAGCGAATGTAAGTCTCAAAAAAGCGCATCTCCAAAAATCCCTCTACATCTCTACTACATCATCGTTAGATTATTTTTTTATGATGTGATCAAACCGCTGCTTATTCGTTTCAGCAATAGAAAGACGGATGATGCGTTTTCTCATGGTAATTCCGTCGTTCATTGAATTCATTCAAATTTGAACAACCACTCATTTTAGTCAACCGTTGGATGCCTTTTGCTTAAGACCACATGCAAGTGGTTCTAAAGTAATTTCACAGCCTCCAAATTCTAAAAAAAGGAGAATGGATCGCCCTATTGCGGTGCTGCGTATTCGGGGTTATTTAAATAGGACGAATCCGATAGTGCTTTCAAAAAATTGATTAAATCGGTCTTCTCCTCAGCAGTAAGATTTAGACCATCTTTGATGGCGTGCATGTTGGGATCGAGGTTAACGGCATGTTTAACACCACCGTTATAATGCTCAATAACATGCTCGAGTGATTTGAAACGGCCATCGTGCATGTAAGGCGCAGATTTTTCTATGTTGCGTAACGACGGCGTTTTAAATTTTGCATAATCTTGTGTTCTTCCTGTCACCCGGCCTCTTCCCGGATCTGTGCCAATCACATCCAGGCCGTTGTTCATAAAGAGGTGATTGCTAAAATCCGGCCCACCATGACAATGAAAACAATCGGCTCCTTTTTCCGGTGCACCCGGCGTAAATTCGGTAAAAAATAATTTTTGCCCCCGCATTTCTGAAGGGGTTAAGGTAACCAATCCGGCCTGTGCCTGATCAAATCGTGAATTTCCGCTCAGCAGAGTATGCATGAATTGTTCGAGTGCCAAAGAGATTCGGTGGGCATTGATTTCATCCGTTCCGAAAGCCAATCTGAATAGCGCAGGATATTTTTGGGTAGCACGCAATTTAGAAACAACGTTTTCGAGGGTTTCATCCATTTCGAGCGTGTCTTGTATCGGATGCAGCGACTGTTCGCGAAGAGTTTTGGCCCTGCCATCCCAAAAGAAACCGTTGTTATGGAACATCAGATTGATCAACGGCATAGAATTTCGGCTTCCCGGTAGATTTCGTATGCCTAAACTTTTCGCCAAACCCTTGTCTGTAAATGCATCATTTTGAATGTGGCAACTCGCACATGATTGGGTTCCATTGCCCGAAAGGAGTTTTTCATAAAACAAGTTTCTTCCGAGTTGCACCCCTTCAACTGTGAGTGGGTTATCGGCCGGCACGTCGGCAGGAGGAAGTCCGATGGGTATTTTTAGCGCATAAGCAGTGCCGCTTAAAGGAAATTCAGCCGGTTCTTCCTTGCAGGAAACCAATCCCATCATCAAACCAACTGAAATACAAAAGATGGATTTCATCACTATTTAAATTCAATCACCTTGAATGCGTCGGTCAAATTATCCCGAAGGCGATTGCAAAGCCCTTTATCATTGGTTGAATGGGACACATACCCCTCCTTGGTCAGGTCGAACAAATTGGGGTTTTTAAATGCCTCGTCGAGTTGCATGCGAAGGATGAGTTCACTGTTTTTTTGGATAGAAAACGGAAAATCAGGCATTTTTACCGGAATTTTGTTTTCATTCAAGGCGATGTGATAGGAAAAAGCTTTATTGCCGGTAGGTGTATTCGTGCATTCCCCTTCGAGGGTGCAAAAGATATAACCGCCACTCCAGCTCCAATGCATGTTGTTCACATTTGGATTTAAAGGATGTTGGGCCGCAAATTGATTCGGATTGCTGTGGTTAATGGCTGAATCCAGACCGAGCTGAAAGGAAATAGCTTTGTAGGATCCGGTGGGCACACGCTCTATTTTCAAGGTGTTTCGATCATCCCCCGGATTGATGTATCCGTAAACGTCTTTTAACTTCACAAAAGAGTCTGATGCGGTTATCAAGGTAATATTTGAAATCAGATACTTCAGGTTTCTGATGTTGAGTTGGTTGCCTGCAGCGTTGGTCACCACAGAATCCATATCTATAAATAGGGGATTATCATTAAAAAAGTGTTCAAAAGTGAGGGTCAAAGCTGCTTCAGTTGGGTTGATCTCTTTCGGCTCAGAGACCTCCTTTTCTTTACAGGAAAAGATAGATAAAATCAATATTATAGCCCAAAATGCTTTAATTCTCTTCATAATTATAATACAAAGTTAAGGTAACAATCAGGAATAGAATAATGTTTTAGTCGGTCTATTAGGACATTACACCTCAATGGCCGCAATACCCGGCAACACCTTTCCTTCGAAATATTCAAGCAAGGCGCCTCCCCCTGTAGAAACATAGCTAACCTTATCTGCGTATCCAAACTGATGCACAGCAGCGGCAGAGTCTCCTCCTCCAATCAATGAAAAACCGCCTTTTTCTGTGGCTATGGCAACTGCTTCAGCCACCGCTTTGGTTCCGGCTGCAAATGGCTCCATTTCAAAAACACCCATTGGCCCGTTCCACAAAACAGTACCGGAGTTTTCAATGATGTTTCGATATGCGTTCTGAGCTGCAGGGCCTATATCCAATCCCATCCAACCCTCAGCAATTTCGCCACTTTGGGCTACTTTGGTGTGGGCATCTTTCGAGAACGCATCTGCTACCACAGAATCAGCAGGCAACATCAGATTCACGCCTTTTTCTTTGGCCTTTTTCATCAATTCGAGGGTCAAAGGCATGCGGTCATCTTCTTTCAGGGAGTTTCCGATATGATGACCCATCGCCTTCAAAAAAGTATAGCTCATGCCACCCCCTATGAGGATGTTGTCTGCAATATTCAATAAGTTTTCAAGGATGAGCAATTTGTCGCTGACTTTCGCGCCTCCAACAATGGCCGTGAATGGACGCTTTGGACTTTTCATCACTTTTTCGGCATTTTCTACCTCCGCAGCCATCAAAAATCCGAAACATTTTTTATCCGGGAAGAATTGCGCGATCACAGCAGTAGATGCATGGGCTCTGTGGGCAGTGCCGAAAGCATCATTCACATAAAAATCGCCCAAATCTGCCAGTTGACGGGCAAATGCTACCTCCCCTTTTTCTTCTTCTTTGTGAAAACGCAGGTTTTCAAGCAATAATATTTCTCCCGGTTTTAGTGCCGCCGCCAATTTTTGCACGTCTGATCCAATGCAATCCGGAGCCATTATCACAGGCACACCTGTAATTTTACTCAAATGGTCGGCAATATGGCGCAATGAATATTTGTCTTCCGGACCCGTTTTCGGACGTCCCAGGTGCGACATCAGAATGGGCATTCCTCCATCACTTAAGATTTTGTGTATGGTGGGCAATGCGGCGGTCATCCTCGAATCGTCGGTGATTTCAAATTGTTCGTTCAAAGGAACATTGAAGTCAACACGCACCAATACTTTTTTGCCGGATAAATTGAAAGAAGAGATGGTTTTCACGATATGCAGACTTATTTGATTCTCAATTGGTCAAAAACAGCTTTGGCATCGAATTTTTTAGCCGCTTCACCCTGACGGATGATGACTACTTTATTCATTTTTTCACCGGCGCGCATGTTGTTTACAATCTGTTGTCCGTCTAAAACATGACCAAAAACTGAATGCAATCCATCGAGCCATGGCGTGGCGGCGATGGTAATAAAGAACTGACTTCCATTGCTATTTCCTGCATTGCTGAAAGGTTGTTTTCCCTGCGGATCGCTATTCGCCATCGACAAAATGCCGGGTTTGTCATGTCTTAAAGCCGGGTTGGTCTCATCCTTGAAAGAATAGCCGGGTCCACCCATACCGGTTCCTGCAGGGTCTCCCCCCTGAACCATGAAATCTTGTGGATCGCCATTGGCCAGGCTAATCACCCGGTGAAAAATAAGGCCATCGTAAAAGGGTTGTCCGGCCTGACGTGCATTATTCGGTATTTTGCCTTCTGCCAATCCCACAAAGTTGGCCACCGTCATCGGAGCCTTTTCCATTTCGAGTTGAATGAGGATATTACCCGCACCGGTTTCGATGCGTGCATAAAGACCATCAGGCAATGCATTGTAATCAATCGGGGTTTCTGAGCCCATATCCGGACTGCTGATGGTGTCAGTCGGAACAGTGGAGGTTTCCTCTTCTGCAGTTTGTTCCTTTTTCGGGCCACAGCCTGCAAATGCAAGGGTTAAAACCAACAGCATGGCTGCATATAAAATTCTGAAGTTTTTCATGACGGATTATTTTGATTTAGGTGCAAACCTACATGAATTGATGAACACTCCCAAAACTGAACATCAATCGTATTGCAATATTTCGTGTAAACATGGTGCAAATAGCTATTTTTGTCGCTTAGGTTATGGCAGGCAAACTATCTCTTAAAATCGGCAACTGGCTCTATCAAAACGCATTTGGTATTTATAATATCATATATCCGGCGTTTAAACGCAGACAAGATAAACACGAAATTGCGTTTATCCGGCAACACGTAAAAAAGGGCGACTTTGTGCTCGACATCGGAGCGAACATCGGATTTTATTCAGCCATCCTGTCGGAACAAACCGGTCCTCAGGGCCAGGTACACGCTTTTGAACCGGATGCCACCAACTTTAAACACCTGATTAAAAACATTCGTCATTGCAACAATATAAAGGCCAACCCGCTCGCGGTTTCGTCCTCCAATGACCCCATCAAAATTTATTTGAGCAAAGAGCTGAATGTAGATCACAGAACCTATCCGGTAGATGACCCGGCTGGAATTATAGAAATCAACGCTACGACCATCGATAGTTACTTAGGACAGCAACGAAAAGTTGATTTTGTTAAAATGGACATTCAAGGTTTTGAAATCGAAGCCTTGAAGGGGATGAAAGAAACCATTGCCAACAATCCGAACATTCAATTTGTAATGGAATTTTGGCCACATGGCCTGAG
>JBIIVF010000087.1:0-10417 GCA_044339595.1 Bacteroidia bacterium | reverse complement strand
AAAGTTTTGGTGGCCAATGAAGGTGAACCAAACAATGGATATACGATTGACCCTGAAGGTTCTGTGAGTATCATCGATTTAGCCAAAGGAATATCGGCGATTTCACAATCAGATGTTAAAACAGCTACTTTTACCAAATTCAATTCAACTTCTATTGATCCAAAAATTAAAATCACCGGAAAAATTCAATCCGGAGGATCATTTTTAAGAAACTCAACCATTGCTGAAGACCTCGAACCTGAATACATCACCGTTTCTGAAGACGGAAGAACCGCTTGGGTAACTTGTCAGGAGAATAACTGTATCGCAGAAGTGGATATCGCTCAGGCATCGGTAACCAAATTGATTGCTTTGGGCTTTAAAGACCATAACATCAGCGGTCAAGGATTAGATCCAGCAGACAATGGCACCATCAACATTGCCAACTATCCTGTATTCGGAATGTATCAACCCGATGCTATTTCTAGTTATAACGTAGGAGGAACGACTTATTTGGTTACGGCCAACGAAGGAGACGCCCGCGCTGATTGGGGTACAGCCAATCTTGAAGAAATTCGTTTCGGTAGCTCTTCTTATGTGGTAGACACTGCCAAATTTGGGGGTGCAGCCAATGTAACCGCCTTAAAAGCAAGTACCGCCTTGGGTAGACTGAATGTTTCCAAATTTTTTGGAGATTTTAATCAAGATGGAAAATTCGACTCGATTTTCTGCTATGGCGCGCGTTCATTCTCGGTTTGGAACGGAAGCACCGGCGCTTTGGTCTGGGACAGCAAAGATCAGCTTGAACAGTTGACATCTGCCCTTTATCCAACCAATTTTAACGCCAGTAATTCGAGCAATACCCTTGAAAACCGCAGTGACGACAAAGGACCTGAGCCCGAAGCCATCACCGTAGGTAAAATCCTTGATTCTGTTTATGCCTTTGTGGGTTTAGAAAGAATCGGTGGTGTGATGATTTACAATGTGACGAATCCTGCGAGTCCTTATTTTGTGAACTACATCAATACAAGAAATTTCTCAGTAACACCCGGTTCAGGAACATTATCTACCGTTGGCGATCTGGGGCCTGAAGGATTGGTCTTCGTACCAGCTTCTGCCAGTCCAAACGGAAAAGATTTATTGTTGGTTTCAAACGAAATCAGCGGCACGGTGGCCATCATACAGTTGAACAGCAGAAGTGCATTCCAAATGCAGATTCTTCATTCATCCGATATGGAAAGCAGTGTACCGGCAGTAAAAGATGCTCCTTATTATGCAGCCATCGTAGATAAACTCGAAGATCATCACGTAAATACCTTGATCCTTTCTTCGGGCGACAATACCTTGCCCGGACCCTTTTTGTCAGCCGGTGAAGATCCATCGATGCAAACGCCACTAAGAAATACAGCTTCATCTTACTTTGGAGGAACACAGGCCCTGAGACCGGCCATTGGTCGCACCGACATAGCCATCATGAACATCATCGGATTCAATGCTTCTGCCCTTGGAAACCACGAATTCGATTTAGGAACTTCCGATTTGAATGGACAAATTGGGGTGGATATCCGCAGCAGTGGCAACGACAAACGTTGGTTGGGTGCACAGTTTCCTTATGTAAGTTGTAACCTTGATTTCAGCAACGATGTAAACTTAAGCTACCTCTATACCTCTCAAATCTTAAGAGATACAGCCTTTAAAACACCGACCAACATCACCAGCAACAGCCAGAAAAAAGGTTTAGCTCCATCGGTCATCATTGAAAGAAATGGAGAAAAAATTGGTATCGTAGGTGCTACTACCCAGGTATTGGCGAAGATTTCATCTCCGGGATTCACTTCAGTAAAAGGTCCACAAGTGGATGACATGCCGGCTCTTGCCGCCATCATTCAGCCGGTAGTTGATTCATTGATCGCCAAAGAAGGGGTGAACAAAATCATCCTTTTGTCCCATCTTCAACAAATAGCCAACGAAAAAGCCCTTGCCCCTTTATTGAATAACGTAGACATCATCCTTTCCGGAGGTAACCACAACATCACGGCAGATGCCAATGACCGTTTGATTGCAGGTCACACTGCAACTGAGACCTATCCGATCATTACACAAGCTAAAAACAACGATCCAATGGTGATTCTGAATACCACCAGCGAATGGAAATATGTTGGCAGATTTGTATGTGATTTCGATCAAAACGGAAAATTGTTGATCAATGCTCTTGATAACAAAATCAATGGTGTTTATGCCAGTGATTCATTGATGGTGAGCAGCCTTTGGGGTAGCGAAGCCGCTGCCTTTGTTGCCGGCACTAAAGGAGCCCATGTTAGAACCCTTTGCCAGGCAGTGGGAACCGTTATCAATGCTAAAGATGGCAATATCATCGGAAAATCTAAGGTATTCTTAGAAGGCCGAAGAAACTTGGTAAGAACCGAAGAAACCAACTTGGGTAATTTGTCTTCTGATGCCAACCTTTGGTACGCTAAACAATACGATCCTGAAGTAAAAATATCCTTGAAAAATGGTGGCGGAATTCGTTCTGCTATTGGATATGTGAATTCAGTAGGAAACAATGTAATCCTGGAAGCGCCACAAGCCAATCCCGGTGCAGGTAAACTTGCCGGTGACATCTCACAATTAGACGTAGAGAATTCATTGAGATTTAACAATGGTTTGGTGATAGTGAGCACCAACGTTCCGGGCGTAAAACGTCTTTTGGAACACGGTATTGCGGCTACTAAGCCGGGCGCCACTCCGGGTCAATTCCCACAAATTGGTGGTGTTGCCTTGAGTTATGATAGCACCAAAGCAGTTGGAAACAAAATTTGGTCATTGGTGATCATTGATTCATTGGGTAACAGAAAAGATACCTTGGTAAGAAACGGACAATTTGCCGGAGATACCAACCGTATCTACAAAATGGTTACCTTGAACTTTTTGGCCAATCCTTCCGGAACCGGATCTCCGGTTGGAGGAGACGGATATCCATTCCCTGCAGTGATAACCGGAAGAGTGAACCTCGATACTGCCATCAAAGCAGCCGGTCCTTCTGCCTTTGCTGCCATTGGTAGCGAGCAGGATGCCTTTGCTGAATATATGTTGAACAAACATAACACAACCGGAACTGCTTACAGTGTAAGAGATACCATCATCCCGGGAGACAGACGTATTCAGTTATTAAACGCCCGTCCGGATTTAATCTTCCCTGAAACTACCCCTGTTATGACCATCGCTGAAGCCAGAATGGTGAATGCACCTACATTGGTTCGCACCCGTGGTGTGATTACCCGTGCCTGGGGAAGATTCCTCTATGTTCAGGATGCAACAGGAGCCATCGCCATTCGTCAGTCTAGCGGCGCTTTGGTCGATTCAATTACTGCTCTAAAGTGGGTCGCTGGTGACAGTATTGAAGTGGTAGGTCCGCGCAACGATTTCAACAATTATGCACAGATCCAATTGAATTCAGGAGCCTTCACTCCTTCTAATATGGTGGTAAAATTGGCTTCATCCAGACCATTGCCACGTATACAGGAATTGACCGTGAAGCAATTGCTTGCCAACCCAGAAGCTTATGAAAGCGAATTAATCCGTATCAAGAATCTCCGAATCCAAGGAACCGGTGCCTTTGCAGCCAGCACAAACTACAATGTCTGGGATGGTGCCACCAAAACTGACAGTACCGTTTTGCGTGTGATCTCTTCTGCTGATACAGAAATTGATGATGCTCCTGCTTTGAACATTCCAACCGGACAGTTCACTTTTGAAGGAATCTTGATTCAATTCTGTTCATCTCCTTCACAAGGTTGTTTGAATGGATATCAGTTACAAGGAACCCGCAAAGCCGATATCATTCCACAATTCCCTCCATTGGGTGTATTCGGATTGCTTACCCCTTCTCCTGATGCCCGTGTGGTTGTGAAGGATGGCGATAACACTCCTATTCAAATCACTTGGGAAACTTCTGCCAATGCGACTTCTTACCGTTGGTTTGCGGATCTTCCAACCGGAAATTTCAGCAGTCCATTGTTGAGAATCAGTTCTGACAACAGCGGTGCAGATACCAAACTGACCCTTACATCCGGAACCATCAGTTCGGTTTTGCAAGGATTTGGTATTCAACTCGGAGATTCAATTGTGTTGAAATGGACCGTTAGAGCTTACCGCGAATTGGGTGACTCTATTCAAGCTATTTCTGCGAATAATATCAAATTGGTGCGTTACAAAGAGCCTACAGGATCTGTGAATGCCCAATTTGTGAACGGCTTTAGTCTATATCCTAATCCGGCCAACGAATATCTGTTCGTTAAATCTGCAACTTCTGAGATCGTGAACTATACCATCAGCGATGTTTCAGGCAGAATTGTGATGAACGGTAAAGTGGGGCCTGAGGAGGCATTGAACATTCAGTCGCTGAACAAAGGAATCTATTTCTTCCGCACCGAAAATGGAAGTGTGCGATTCTTAAAGAACTAAACTACTGTTAATATTTGATTAAGCCCTGTAGCATGAAGTTACAGGGCTTTTTTGTTGAAAAAAATCAGAGCCGTTGTTCAATCAAACGCGGCTTTCAATCATAAAAATTAGAATGTGTACATTTGCTTCGAAATTCCGGATTTAAAATATGCTTTCCATCACCAAGATATTTCATTTTGAAACTGCCCATGCCATTAGCGGTTATCAGGGTGCATGCAGAAACATTCATGGCCATTCCTATGAATTGCACATGACTGTTTGTGCGCAACAAGACGAAAATCAATATTTGCCCGGCATCGGAATTCTGGTAGATTTCAAGATTATCAAACAAGTAGTCACAGAAGCCATAGTTAAACCGTTAGACCACATTCTTTTGCTTTCGCAAGCTTACCTCGATTCACACCCCGGTTCAGAAAATAATGAGAACTTGATGATTTTTGATGCTGAACCCACCGCTGAAAACATCTTGTTATACATCAAAAGAAAAATTGCTCCACTTTTGCCTGAGCATGTGCAGCTACAACGCATTCGTTTGTATGAAACCAAAGATTCATACGCTGAGTGGGTGAAGGATTGAAATGCTCATCAAAAAGTATTGATCCTCTGATTTCAAACTAATATTGGCCAAATCAGGCACTGATTATAATCATTTGCCCGAAGATTCCATTCAATCACACCCAACCCGTACCTTTGCCGCATGACCACTGAAATACATTGCCCTGAATGCCAATATGAGTATCCGTATCCTACTGATAGCGGAATGTACTGCCCTGAATGCGAGCACACGTGGAATCCGGAAGAAACCTCGGCGGAAGCAGGGATGATCGTAAAGGATTCAAATGGCACCTTATTGCAAAACGGAGATTCGGTTACCATCATCAAAGATTTACCGGTAAAAGGAGCTCCCAAACCCATCAAGATGGGCACCAAAATAACGAACATTCATTTGGTTGAAGGCGATCACAATATTGATTGCAAGATTCCGGGGTTTGGGTCTATGGCGTTGAAGAGTGAGTTTGTGAAGAAGGCGAAATGATGGAGATTATTTTTGCCTACAGATGCTAATCGCCGGATTGTCCTTCTCGATACACGCCCAAGCAGATACCAAATTAGAAATTAGAGGGCAGAAATTAGAAATGGGGACTTCGTCTTTTATATGGGGATTGTCCTTCTCGATACACTCCCAAGCAGATACCAAATTAGAAATTAGAAGGCAGAAATTAAAATTGGGGACTTCGTTTTTTATATGGAAAATAATTAGGGTTGACTAAAAAAGCACCTATTCCTCTCCCACCTCATCCTCATCATCTGATTTCCAGCCCTTGAGCTCCTTGTTGGTTTTGGCACCAAGTTTTTGCATGATTATGGCACGATTGATCAAATTACCCTTTCCGGTGCTTAATTTATTCAATGCACTTTCATATGCACTTTGGGTTTTTTCTATGTGCTTCCCAATGTCCTTTAAATCTTCAGTAAACCCAACAAACTTGTCGAGCATTTCTCCCGCTTTTTGAGATATTTCGAGGGTATTTCGGGTACTTCTCTCTGAAGCCCAAACATGTTGGATGGTGCGCAAAGTTGCCAACATGGTCGAAGGCGAAACCATCACAATTCGTTTTTCCCAGGCAAATTTGAACAAATCGATATCTTCTCTCACGGACAGGGCAAATCCGGATTCAATGGGAATAAACATGAGGATAAAATCCGGCGAATTGAGATTCAACGCGGTGTGATAATTCTTTTCAGAAAGCAATCTGATGTGGCTTCTCAATGACTGCAAATGCGCCTTGAGGGCCAGGTCTTTTTCGGGTGTCCCATCCGCTGCTGAGGTGTAAGCTTCATAGGCCGTGAGACTCACCTTGGCATCGATGATGATGTTTTTTTCATTGGGCAAATAAATCACGGCATCCGGACGAATGGTTTCTCCTTCGAGGTTGCGATCGCTGAATTGGGTCTCATATTCCCGACCTTTTTGGAGTCCGCTGCTTTCCAGCACCCTTTCAAGAATCATTTCTCCCCACGAACCCTGCATTTTATTGCTTCCCTTCAAGGCATTGGTGAGGTCAGACGTCTTCTGGGTAACGGTCTGATTCAACTCGGTTAAACTTTTGATTTGTTCAAAGAGTCGGGTATTCCCCAATTGTGATTCTTTGTGCGAATCCTCCACCTTTTTCTCAAAATCACGGATGCGTTCTCTTAATGGGTTGAGCAGATCATTGAGGGTTTTCTCTTGTTGCTCGGTCAACACCTTTCCTTGCTTTACCAATCCCTCGTGGGTCGTTTCAGTGATGATCTTGCGAAAGATGGTTTCCTGTTGTTGTTCATTTTGCTGCAGAAGCATCACCCGTTGATTCAGCTCCTCATTTCTCGCTTCCAGGGCCGAAACTTTCCCAAAAAGCTGTTTGTTTTCTTCCGTCAAACCGAAACTCTTCTCAGCCTCCTGTGCTTTTCTCAGTAATTCAGACCTTAAATTGAGCATTTTAGGTCTGATGATCAAAAAGCATAAGAATCCTCCTACAAACGCGGAAATAACGATATATATCATGTCTGAAATCATTGCATAAAGGTAGGATATTTTGAAATCATTGAATCGAATGTGGACATTAATTTTACGACAGAAACATTCCAAGACCCTTTACACATAAAGTGATTTTTAAATATTAGTAAAGTTTTTTGCCGCACATGCGATTACAATTTAACTGTTCATCTTAAAAATGCGATACACTTGACCTCCCATCTTCAGTAGATAAATATTGGCATCCAAGTGCTCCAAATCAAGCACATTTTCTCCAGGCGACAAAACGATCAAACGAATCCATTCACCGGTAGTAGAATACAAATTCCCATTCAACTGTTGAGCACTTGAATGAACAACCGTTAAATTACCTGAAGTAGGGTTTGGATAAATGTACAATTGATTTTTTAAAAGAGAAGGCACTTGCAAGTCACATCTTTTAAATTGAATATCAATGGTTTTCTTCGAGACACAATGATTTTCATTCGTTGCTTCTATCCTGTACATTCCTTCACTTTGAAATGTAATTGAATCAAAAACAACCTGGCCGTTTATAGTATATTGAATGTCTACTGGTAGCGAAATAATCCATTTCTCGTTTTCACACAGGGTGGAATCGAAAAACTGATCCAATGAGGGTAAACCATACGATTCAATGGCAATCGAGTCACTATGCTCACACGAATTTGAATCTACCAGCAAGGCTTCATAGCGCCCTTCCTTGTTAAACTTGATGCCGGAACTTGCCAGCAATTCATCACTCCAATAATACTTGTATGGTCCAACAGGCAATTGTATCCATATTTCGCCATCAGAACAAAATCCACTGTCATTTCCCAATTCAAAAAAGGGAAGCGGCCATGCTTCAATCACAAGCGTATCATGAGTCGAACAATAATTTGTATCTATGAATTGTAAGGGTGTGGTTGACGGACTGGTCAAAACCAGACTGTCTCCCAATGCCGTGGACCCCATATACCAGGAATGGATATCTCGATTTTTAAAAATCGTGGTTGTTTTGCCTTCACACAAGCCTGTTTTTTCCCAATTTGGCTGTACGCGCTCCGTTGGTATCATCCTTCCTTTGATCAAAGTAAATTTTTCAATAATGTTCATTTATTCAATCAAATTATCTTATTTTTGTATCTTTAATGCAACATTATGGCAAATAAAACTCCGATTTTACTCCCTAAAATACAGCGCATTTTAGATGAACTGGGAGAAAACATCAAACTGGCACGACTTAGACGGAAGTTAAGTACTTCACAAGTGGCAGAGCGTGCAGGCATGGGTAGAACAACCCTGGTAAAAATTGAAAAAGGGCATTCGGGTGTTGGGATAGGGCAGTACTTAAACGTATTGAAGGTGTTAGGGCTGGAGAAGGATTTTTTACTGCTGGCAAAAGATGATGTGCTTGGCAGAAAATTACAGGATGCACAGTTGGATACAGGCAAACGTGCTCCTAAAAGAAATAAGTTGTCATGATTAAAAGGAATTCGCAGAGGGACATCTATGTGTATGCAGATTGGAAAGAAGTTCATGGGCCTCAACTTCTGGGCGTGCTTCATTCAGAAATTTTGAGGGGTAAAGAGATATTTTCATTTGAATATGATGAAGGATGGCTCCAAAAAGATATGGCACAGGTATTAGATCGGGATTTAGACTTATATTCAGGATTACATTTTCTAAATGATGACAAAACCAATTTCGGTATATTTCTAGACTCCTCACCGGATCGATGGGGTAGAGTTCTGATGCGCAGGAGGGAGGCTGCCTTAGCCCGAATGGAAGAAAGGCTTGCAAGAAATTTATATGAAACCGATTATTTATTAGGGGTATATGACGGCCATCGGATGGGAGGACTGCGATTTAAGTTATCACCGGAAGGGCCATTTCTGGATGACAACAAAGAGATGGCAACACCCCCGTGGACGTCCATACGCGACTTGGAACAAGTCAGTTTAAAGTTGGAAGATGAACACGCCATGGAAGATCCCGATTATATTAAATGGTTAGGGATGCTGGTGGCACCCGGCAGTTCATTGGGAGGTGCCCGGCCTAAAGCAAGTATTGTAGATGCAAAAGGACATTTGTGGATTGCTAAGTTTCCCGGCAGCAATGATTTATTCAACGTTGGGGCCTGGGAAATGGTAACAAATCAAATGGCCAAATCTGCCGGGATAAATATGTCGGAATGCAAAGCACAACAGTTTTCGAGTCATCATCATACATTCATTACCAAACGTTTCGATCGTACCTCCGATGGGCAAAGAAATCATTTCGCTTCGGCTATGACCCTATTGGGGTATAAAGATGGGCAAGAAGGCGGAAGCTATCTGGATATGGTTGATTTTTTAACCAGCCATGGAGGCAATGCAGACGCTGATCTTGAAGAATTATGGCGCAGAATGATATTCAACATTTGCGTATCCAACATCGATGATCATTTACGCAATCATGGTTTCATTTTAACGCATGAAGGTTGGGTTTTATCTCCGGCATATGATATCAATCCGGTGGAAACCGGTAACGGACTCAGCTTGAACATTTCAGATTCTGACAATGCGCTTGATCTACATTTGGCCTTAGAGGTCGCCCAATATTTTCGACTTGAAACAAGACGTGCCGATGAAATTTTAAAACAGGTAATCACAGCTGTTAAAGAATGGAGACGGCTCGCGAGAAAACAGGGCATCTCCCATGCTGAATGCGCGTTAAAAGCAAATGCATTTAGCCTTGTGGGATAAAACGGGGGAAGTAGAGAATGGTTTGAAAATGGATAAATTACTTTCCGATGCATGAAACGATAAGAAACAAAAAACGCTGAAACCCTTGTAAACAGTGACTTTCGAGAAGTATTTCGAGCAACAAATGAGCAACTACTACTCAAATTTCGACTTTCTTGAGATACAAATCAGCAACAACAAAGAACGGTAAAAAGAAGATAAATTAAATTTTGGATACTTGGTTTTGCTTATCATTTTTTCTTCACTCTCTATTTTTTCTGAGGTATATCTGTTACATTATAACATCCGGGAATAATTTTAATGCAGCAACTTGAATTACAGCATTGCGCGTATTTTATCTACCTCTTTCGTGTACTCAAGCATGCTCTCAAACTCATCCGTTATTTCTTCAGGATGTAACCCCATTACGAATGGCAGATAATGCTTCCCTCTATGCTTTAAGCAGAATGAGATAATCTCATCCCCTGCATAGTAACCATACATTTCAAGCAATTTTCTTACCGGAACAGTTAAGTCCATTCCCTCGGGATATTGAACATTAAGTTGTCCCTTTAAGTAATGAATGCCACCGCCAGCCTCAAATTGAATGTCTAAATAACAAATTGTTTTATCAATTTCAAATACTTGGCTAACAGTGAAATAATCGGACAAATTGACCCCTTAAAATCGCTGCAAATTGACCCCCCTTTTGAAGGGACAAAATTGGAGTGCT
>JBIIVF010000086.1:0-10450 GCA_044339595.1 Bacteroidia bacterium | reverse complement strand
AGCGCATCAAAGCGGAAATATATCAAAACGACGTAGCGGCCGAAGTGCAGTACTTTCAAGCCTGCATCATCAAAGACAATGGCATGACCTACGACATCGCTTTCCGGGATACGGTATTTGTTGAAACGGTCTTTCGCGGGAGCATCAAAATTTCGGAAACGGTGTACAGCGGAAACATCCGTTTGCTGACCAAATATTACAACGGACTGCAACAACAATTGGTGGCGGATAATCTTCCCAACGAAAGAAATTACGGAAATCCTGAATTGCTCACAGATCCTGAACCCAATACCCATTTGCAGGAAGATAATCTGGTCTTAAACCCCGGTTTCGAAGATCATCCCGGACTGAAGTTTTCTTATACGAGTATTGACAAAGAAGTGAAGGATGTGTATCGCGTGAGTGGAAGTCCGGATTTTTACATCAATAACGCCATCGCCCAGAGAACCGGAGAAGCATCTTTGGGATTTCGGGTGTATTCTGAGCGGGGAAATGACATTGAATATTTCGCCATGGGGCTGAAGGATACGCTGAAAGCAGGGCATTTATATTGTTTCAAATTCTATCTTAAGTTAGGTACTGAATCTAATTATGCGGCTAAGCGCATTGGCATTGTTTTTAGCAATCAGGTATTGCGGTTTGATCGGTTGAACGATAAAATTCAACCGCATATTTGGCTCGAAAAAGACTGGCTCATTTACAAGAGTGGCTGGATGCGCATGGAATGCACTTATCGGGCCAGAGGAGGGGAGCAATTCATCAATATTGGAACGTACTATCCCGATAAGCAACTCGTCCTCAAAAAGTGTCAGGGCATCATGCATGAGTCTTATTATTATATTGAGGATGTGAGTGTTCGTCTGGTCAACAAGCCGGAAGATTGTCGCTGCAATGCGCAGATTCCCACATTGGTCATGAAGCCGCGATGGGGGATTTATGAAATCAGCGAAGGAAATACGTTTGTACTGAACGACATCTTTTTCGACAATGATTCATCCGAATTGAAACCGGCATCGATGAAAGAACTCGATAAGCTGGTGGTTTTGATGCAACAAAATCCGACCCTCGTGATTGAAATCGAAGGGCATACCAGTTCGGTGGCATCGCGTGATTATAACCTGATTTTATCGGCCAAAAGAGCTGAAAGTGTGCGGCAATACCTTATTGGAAGAGGCATCGCTGCAGATAGAATGACCACCAAGGGGTATGGTCCGGACAGGCCGGTGGCAGACAATGAAACCACATCCGGACAAGCGAAAAATCGAAGGGTGGCGTTTAGGGTCATAAAAGTGGAATGAACAGATTGAAGAATTTTGGATGGATTCTTTTTCTGATATCGGTCGGGGCATCCAAGGATTTGCATTTCGGACAACGGTTGTCAGACGCGGCTATCTCCCTCACCCATCAGCGCGTTACTTATGATGCCACTTATTTTAACATTCCTTATCCCAATGGGGATGCGCCTGCGAACAAAGGGGTTTGTACGGATGTGGTAATCCGGGCTTACAGAAAGTTGGGCATTGATCTGCAAAAGCTGGTACATGAAGACATGAAACAGAACTTTGGTTTGTACCCTAAAATCTGGGGACTCAAAAAGCCGGATTCCAATATCGACCACCGAAGGGTGCCTAATCTGATGAAGTTCTTCGCAAGAAAGGGGACTTCACTGAACAAAAGTGAAAAAGCACAAGATTATCTGCCCGGTGATATCGTTTGCTGGGATTTAGGATCCGGAGTCACTCATGTAGGCATTGTGGTAAGCCGCAAATCAACCTTCACCAACCGGAATATGATTGTACACAACATCGGCTCAGGACAGGTGTTGGAGGATGTGTTGATTGATTATGCTATTATTGGGCATTACAGGTATGAGGGAAATGCGAATTAAAAATTACGAATTACGGAAGACGAATTACGGAAGACGAGAGACGAAGGACGAAAGTTAGACCTAGGAAATTATCCTACAAATAACTCAGCCACCATTTTCCTTTATGGGCGGTTTTGTAAGCATTGTATCGCACGCAGAAGGGATACAACATCATCACCATGGCCAGCCAAATGATATAGACCAATAGGAGTGGGAATCCATATCCTTTCAGTTCTGGAACATAATTGACCCATGTTTTTAGAATCATGGCGGTCCAGGGGATGTCCATCGACCAAGTGGCAAAAAGTGCAAATAAATGGATGGCATATATGTGAATCAAATAGTAAAACAACGGCACACGACCGATCACTACTATGCCGCGCTTTCGATCGATGTCCCACATTTCAGACCAAGCCAGAAACAGTAAAGCAGGTCCCAAGGTCATCAACAGGAAGGAAAGAGAAGGCGGGTATTTGGTGGTGTTGAGCACGGACATCAGGGTATTGAACATCCCATTTTGTGTACTCCAAAGATTCGGATCTCCATAAATTTGGGAGAGGCGGAGACCAATAAAAAATAGGATAGAGGCCGTTCCCACGGTGATGAGCCAAGTTCTTCTTTTCTTTTCGTCGGTGCCGTTTTTGTAAAAATGACCGAGAGCATAACCTAAACTCATCACACCCACCCAAGGCAAGGCCGGATAGAAAAACATGAAATCATGTCCCATCCAGGTGAAGAATCCACCTTCATGCATCGCAGCCCAAATGACTTTTAATGCACCGGGTTGCTGCACATGAATGGAGTCGAGCAAATTATGTCCGAAGACGATCGCAAATCCTATGATCAGAATCAAACGAAGGGGTAACCTTGAAATGACCGATAAAGCAATCATGCTGAAGCCGATGGCCCATATCACACCGAATAGTTGCAAGTGAAAAGTGATATCGAAAAACCATCCAAAACCGATGATGGTCAGTTCTGCAAAAATGAGCCATAATCCGCGGGTGAAAAGAAACCGCGACAATTGACCGGGCGTTTTATTCAGTCCGTGCAAGAATGCCGAGGTGCCCGACAAGAATACAAATACCGGAGCACAAAAATGGGTAATCCAGCGGGTAAAGTAGAGCATCGGGTAGGTACGCGACATATCCAAAGGATCGAATTCAAAAGCCTGATCATGAAAATAATCCCGCACATGATCGAGGGTCATGAGTATCATCACCAAACCACGAACGAAGTCTATGCTCACTATGCGATTGTTTCCTGTTTCCTGAGCCATCGTTCAAATGTATTCATTTTTGAAAATTATTGGTGTTCAATTCTTGTGATTTTGAAACGACATCTTTCCGCTACCTTTGCCCACATGGCAAAAGACTTTGTGATTCTCGGAAAGACCATCGCTGCGGGAGAAAGTGCGCAGGTGTATTTGGATGTTGCCAAATTGCATACCCGCACCGATGTGAAAGTGCCCATCATCATTGAAAGAGCGGAAGCAGAAGGGCCTGTAGTCCTATTTTTAGGTGGATTGCATGGCGATGAAACCAATGGGGTAGAAATTGTGCGAAGAATTATCCGTTCCGGCGTGAATAAGCCTGTTTGCGGAACCACCATTTCGATTCCGGTCTTCAATATTTTCGGATTTCTGAATTTGTCGAGGCAATTTCCGGATGGGAGAGACCTGAACCGACAATTTCCGGGAGCGCTCAATGGGTCGCTGGCAGCCCGTTTTGCCTGGCACTTCACCAAATCGATTGCTCCCCTGGTAGATTATGTGATTGATTTTCATACCGGCAGCGCTGATCGGATCAATGCGCCTCAAATCCGATGCAATTTTGAGGAAACAGATACATTTAACCTCGCTGAACATTTCGGCGCTCCTTTTATTATCCACTCAGAATATATCCCAAAATCTGTGAGGCATACCTTGTTTAAAATGGGAAAAACTACCTTGTTGTTTGAAGGCGGAAAAACCAATCAGTTTGATGAACCTGTGATTGCCTGCGGTGTACACGGGGCCGAAAACATCATGCGCTATTTGGGAATGAAAAGCAAACACGCACCGGAGAAAACCATCTCGGTCATTGTTAAAAAATCAAAGTGGGTGAGGGCCCCCCATTCCGGCATGTTTCAAATGCGCATTCAAAACGGCACATGGGTAAAAAAACGATCCCTGCTTGGCATTGTAACGGATCCTTTTGGGGAGTTTGAGAATCGGGTATATGCCCCCAACGACGGTTTTATATTTGGCGTAAATTCGGCTCCCATTGTCAATCGGGGAGATGCCTTGTTCCATTTAAGCACAGTAGTAAAAGAAGAGAGCGTGGAGCTGTAAGCGTAGGGTCTTTATTTATGTGAATCCACGTATGGATGAGGGTAATTATCGCTTTGATCTTCTACTGTTTCATCTAAGCAAACAAAGTCTTTTTCGAGCAATAAATGCAAACTGCCGCTTGCTGAATCGTTCTCGTAACCTACTTGATTGTTGTTAAACCATTCACGGGCATCTTTTTCCGGCATAAGCATTGTTATGGTATCGCCATCAAAAGTGGCATCGAGTTGGTTGATTCCGGTACTCGATTTTAAGGCATAGGTCAAGATTTTTCCATTCGGGAAATGCGTTTTTTCTTCAAAATAACCGGTTTCGCTGATGGCTTTAACTTCAGACTGGGTGAGCCTGTAACGGACCGTATTTCCTCTGATTCTGATTTTCATGGCTTCAGATTTATTCTTTCAGGATGTGAATATACATTAAATCGTTCTGATTTTAGAAATCCAACGAGGGTGATGCCAAACTCTGTGGCCAAATCTACTGCCAAACTCGAGGGCGCTCCAACAGCCGCCACCAAAGGAATTCCGGCCATGGCCGCTTTTTGTATCAATTCAAAACTGGCTCTTCCACTCAAAAGCAACACACATTGGTTCAAGGCCAGCCCTTGCTTCAATGCGGCGCCAATCAGTTTATCCAGTGCATTATGACGGCCCACATCTTCGCGCAGTAAAGTCAACGAACCACCCACTTCAAACAAGGCGGATGCATGCAATCCTCCGGTACTGTCGAATACTTCCTGCGATTTTCGGAGTAGATCGGGCAAGTGGGTAATCCAGGCAGCATCGACCAGCATTTTTTCTTCACTGATGTGTCTATCCTGCACTGTTCTGATGGCCTCGATTGAACTTTTTCCGCAAACCCCGCAACTGGAGGTGGTATAGAAATGTCTTTCCAGTTTACTCAATTCCAATTCAGCTTCATACGCAGCTTTTGCAAGGATTACATTTGGATCCGGTGTTTGTAAAAAGGGTCTGATAACGGGATCAATCGAAACGATCTGATCGACATTTTGTACAATCCCTTCGGTGAACAGAAATCCGCGGGTGAGGTCTTTATCATGTCCCGGCGTGCGCATGGTAATGGAAATATTCTTCTGAATCCGCAGATTCTCAGGCCCGTATTCCAATCTTATTTCTAAAGGCTCTTCAATGGCAAGGCGGTCATTCAGTTGCTCTGATTGGCCTTGAATATATCGGGTGATGGTTTTAAGGGCGATTTCGGCAGACATATTTCAATGATAGTGATTTGCACCCAAATCAGTTATGAGATGGTTTATAAAATATTTATCTCCATATGATATGTCTACTAGTTCTGTCATATTTTGTAAAAATTTGACATTTGAGCCAAGTATCTGTCAAAAAAAAAGATCGGTCAGCCGGCAAGTGTCAAATATTCGCTATATTTGACAAAATGCTTAATAAATGTCAAATTTGGTAATGTATGATCGGAATCAACCTTACAATCAATTGCCTGAATTGCCTCCGGCTGATCAAAATGTATTAACAATAAATGTATTACTAGCACTCAATAGAGCAAATAAAGCACTCGCCGAATTAAAAGGTTTGGCCCGAAAACTACCAAACCAATCGATGCTTGTAAATACAATTGCCCTAAGGGAAGCTAAAACGAGTACCGAAATAGAAAATATTTTCACAACGGATGATGAGCTATATAAAGCCCTCCATATAGAAGGAGCAGAAGTAAAGGGGAATGCCAAGGAGGTGCTGTTTTATAGAGATGCTTTGTGGGCAGGATATAAGGAAATTAAAGAACGTGGGATATTAGATAGAGAATCAGTCATCAATATTTACCAAGAAATAAAACAAGTAAATGATGGTATAAGGCCTCCTCAAACCGAAACTGTTATAAAAAAGATGGGCAGCAGTTTAATTAATGGAGCAGTAATCTATGCGCCTCCGACAGGTGTAAATGTTATCAATCAAAAACTTGATAATTTATTTGAGTATATAAATGATGATAAAAACTTCGACTATGACCCATTAATAAAACTCGCTATTTCACACTATCAATATGAAGCGATTCATCCATTCAGAGACGGAAACGGGAGGTCAGGAAGAATTATTAGCATACTTTTACTGATTCAAAAAGGGCTGCTTGATTTACCCATTCTTTATCTAAGTGCTTATATAATTAAGCACAAAGCGGACTATTATGAATTATTAGACGCAGTAACTACTCGTCAAAAATGGGAAAATTGGATCATATTTATGTTAAAAGCCATTGAAGAGACTTCCGTCTATACAATTAATAAAATAATAGAAATTGATAGGCTATTTGATACTACTTTTACATTGATCGGTAAAAATGTTCCGAAGTTAAGAAAAGAGAACATTGAGAAATTATTTGAACAACCCTATATCAGTCCGAAAAAGTTAATGGGACAAAACATTAAGAGTTTAAATACCGCGAAGAAATATTTGCTCAAATTAGAGCAACTTGGAATTGTCGTATCAACTAAAATAGGTAAAGAGGTTGTATATTTAAATGTAGACTTATACAATATCCTATCAGAATCGTAATTCTTCCATGGTAAAGAAGAAATTGGCCATGGCGATGCATGAATCATTTTGGTTTGATTGTTATTCCGAAGTAGATAGAAGGATTAATCTGTCGAATCGCTATCCTTTTGCCATCATTTTCACTACTGCCTTGTAACCTTCTTCTGTATCCACACTGCGCATGACCATTTCAGGAATATCCTTGAGTGGATGAACGATTGATTTTCGAAGAAAGGCAGAGATGCTGTTATTTCCGGATTCGAAATGTTGTTTAAGTTTTATGAGTCCCGACACTTCGTAAATGCCAAATAACGGCTCAAAATATCCTTCAGAATTGGAACAAACCGTTGCATCAGCACTTAATTCTCTTTGTTCAATCAGCGCAGTCAAGTGCTGTCTGTTGAGCAGCGGATAATCGCAACCCATCACGAGCATCGGGGCATGGTGCAATTCGAACGCACTGAGTATTCCACTGATCGGACCGTGATTTTGATAGCTGGGTAAATCGGTAATGCAGGGCAAAGGGATTTGATTCTCTGGCCATTGGTTGATGCTGATCAATGCCGACCCAACGATCGATTTCAACTGTTGATAGAGCCATATCACCTGAGGTTCTCCGTGATATTCGAGCCAAGCTTTTGACTTTCCCATTCGCTTGCTTTCGCCACCGGCCAGAATCAGCGCTATGAGGGGTGCGTTAGACATTTTCAAAATAGGTATGTCCCACAACCTCAACACCTTCTAAAGCATATTTTTTGATGGCCCGATCGAGTAAATAGTCGCGAATAACCACAATCAATGTACTTTCATCGGTTCGTTGCTTGAAATGATTCATGCAGGTAGAAAGTGCCGGTTCCAATCCGCGGTTTTCCATTTCAATTTTTCCGATTTCATCAAGGACGAAATAGGATTTTGAAATGGAATTCATCTGTGTCAATATGTTGCGGGCAGCTTCCAAAGCAGGGGCGGATAGCCGGTATTTTCCTACTTCGATAAAGGGGAGATCGGTGTCTTCGGGCAAATCAAGGCGCATTAATTCTTTGGTGTGCAGATTCAGCAAGTGTCTGATTCCCTGAATGTCCGGATTTAAGAAACCAAAGACATCGGTTTGATGTTCAAAATATTGAGCCAATCGGGTGGTTTTTCCGGTATGGACGGCTTCGCTGTAAATCAGAATTTTGGCCATATCAATCGGTATAAATGGCCATCACGAATAGTAAAATCACAAATTCGCGATACTTTTTGATACCCCGATGTTGAGAAGATACCCGCGCGTAGATGTCCGGGATTTTCTTTCGCCAATCGGGCAGTTTTAGCAGAATCTCGGAGAGTTCTTCCCGGTATTTCCCTTGATTGCGATTTACCCATTTTTGCAAAATCCATTGCAACAAAGGCTTAACGATGAAAATCAAAACCAAAATTATGGCAATGGCTCTTGAAAGTCCATAAAGTGCATTGAGCCAGCCTTTTCCGGGCTGTGCTGCATACAGCAATAGGGCAAAAAGCAAGAGAAATATGCCTGAGATCAGATACTTCTTGAATTTATTCTTACGGGTATTGCGAGGTGCATCTATCGCATTTTCCTGAAGAAAAAGAAGTTGGTCTTTTCGTTTTTCTATTTGGTCAGGCAGTTTGCCAAGCCAAAATCCGAGGCCCAATCCCCACAGAAAATAGAGGCCTAAAAACAAGGAAACCAATATGAAGCTAAAGGCGACCGGTTCATAAAAACCGAAGAATTTGAGTACGTCGTTGGTAAATTGGTCAAGGGCTTTCCACAATTGCATCCCAAAAACCAGGGTGGTGATGATGAGTTTTTGTAGCGCTGATTCGAGCATCGCCAGGATACCAAAAAGGAAGGATGCAGGTTTGAAAGGCAAAGTAGAGAAGAACAAGGCGCCTGACAAACCCTGAAAGGCCACTGCAATATAGGCCATAGGCGGAGAATGCGGACTTGCGGCAGCTTTGGCCAACAAAACCAAGGCAGTTGATTTCAGCAAAGAACGCCAGACATTCTCTGCATTTCGGGCGATTAAACCGATGATCAAAACGGCCAAACCACCCACCAAAAATCCGGTTACGGGTATTTTAAAGGCATGCAGAAATCCACCTAATGCGGTTTCATTCAATGCCCACAGCATGGTAAGTCTGAATTCACGTTGGCTATGATTCATTGGGTAAAATTAGATAATTGAGAACGCATGGGCAAATGCGGTGAAACCCAAACTCGTCATGGTGCAGTTGTTTTTATCTTGATTGGTATCATTCCAATGACTAATTTGGACGGTAATGAACTCAGTTTTTGTTAACTATCCGTATTTTTGAAAAAAAGAGGGATATGAGCAGGAACATCAACCAGGTATTAGACAAACTTGGAATACAGTCAACCAATGAAAGCATGTGCACCGGCACTTTATGGGTAACGCCACTAGGGTCGCAAGACAGAAACATCATTTCGCCGGTTGATGGAGAACAAATAGCCACCGTTACCTATGCAACCGAAAGCGAATATGAGCACATCATGCGGGTGGCTCAGCCTGCTTTTGAATACTGGAGAAATGTGCCTGCTCCGAAGCGCGGAGAAATCATTCGTAAATTTGGTAATAAACTTCGCAATCGCAAAGCAGATTTGGGCATGCTCGTTTCCTATGAAATGGGCAAAAGCCTGCAAGAAGGAATGGGAGAGGTGCAGGAAATGATTGATATCTGCGATTTTGCGGTGGGTTTGAGCCGTCAGTTATACGGATTGACTATGCACAGCGAAAGACCGGAACATCGCATGTACGAACAATGGCATCCTTTGGGAGTGGTAGGGGTGATTTCGTCTTTTAATTTTCCGGTTGCCGTCTGGAGCTGGAATGCCATGATTGCGGCCGTTTGTGGAAATGTAAGCATTTGGAAACCTTCCGAAAAAACTCCACTTTCAGCCATCGCATGTTTCCATATTTTGAAAGATGTATTGATAGAGAACCATATCCCGGAGGGGATTTTTAATTTGATATTAGGAAACCATGAAGTGGGCGCATTGATGGCCAAAGATTCCCGCATTGCCTTATTATCTGCAACCGGTTCTACCCGCATGGGAAAAAGAGTTGCGCAAGTAGTAGGCAGTCGATTGGGAAAAACGCTTCTGGAATTGGGAGGCAACAATGCCATCATCGTGACCGCCAATGCGAATATTGATAATGCACTGAAAGCCAGTGTTTTCGGAGCGGTAGGTACAGCCGGTCAGCGTTGTACCACCACCAGGCGACTGATAGTTCATGAATCTGTTTATGACACCTTCAAAGCCCGATTAAAAAGGGCATATAGTCAGTTGAGCATCGGAAATCCGCTGGATGAGCATAACCATGTCGGTCCGCTAATCGATCATCAATCCGTTAAATTATTTAAACAAGCCATTGATGACCTTGAAAGTGAGGGTGGTCGTGTTATTTATGGTGGCGAAGTGCTCAAGGGAGAAGGATATGAATCAGGCTGCTATGTAATTCCATGCATTGCAGAGGCCAAAAATCATTATCGAATTGTTCAGGAAGAAACTTTTGCCCCTATTGTTTATTTAATGAAATACAATACCCTCGATGAAGCCATCGCTATGCAAAATGATGTTAAACAGGGATTGAGTTCGGCCATTTTTACCAATGACCTGCTGGAAGCAGAAAGATTTTTATCCTGCACCGGCTCTGATTGCGGCATAGCCAATGTAAATATCGGTACGAGTGGTGCTGAAATCGGAGG
>JBIIVF010000225.1:0-2738 GCA_044339595.1 Bacteroidia bacterium | reverse complement strand
CCTTGAACAATTTTTAAGGCATCTTTGAAACCGGCGATGATAAGATCGAAGCTACTGCCGATATTTTTAATCGTTAAAGGCTCATAATTTTCACTGAGTGTGGATTTGCTTTTAATAAAAATGGCCGGCACAATAGCCAGTAAGGTACATCCAATGGCCACATAGACTGCCAGGGTTCTGGTAGCCACTTCGCCCGATTCGAACATGGATTTATCCCCCATAATGACCCAAAACCAGGGTGCAATGACCCATGCCAGCTGGCCAATTAATTGAGCGGTAGCCATGATTTCCGTTCTTTCATGAAAATCATCGCTCATTTCATAACCCATGGCCACATAAGGCACACTAAAAATGGTTAAGCCCAGATAGAAAGCCAATGAAAACAACATGAAATATGTAAAATTATACGAAACGCTCGACTGCGAATACAACTGCCACATGAAAGCAAATGAAGCGCCCATGATAATGGCCCCAATGAATACATAATGTCGTCTGCGCCCCCATTTTGATTTGGTATTATCCGAAATAAATCCCATGATCGGGTCGGTAATGGCATCAAAAAGTTTAGGAATAAAATAAATCATCCCGAGCATCCAACCCGGAAAACCTAAGTTTTCAATTAAAATTACTATAAATATTCCTAACGCCGCAGGCAACATTTGATTAGCAAGCATTCCTAATCCAAATGCTATTTTTTGCCCCATCGGCACTTTTACTACAGAAGCATTATTCATAATATTATGTCTTTATAATGATAGTTTGAATGGATTGAGGCTCTATGGTGATCATTTTGGTTGCACCTTCCATTTCCAAATGGAAACTTTTAGTAGAATTTCCTTCGTTGAATACCACCACGGCCACCGTGCCATCCGGATTTTGTACTGCGGTGGCTTGCAGGGCTTTATCCTGAGTTTCTATGCCTATTCGTGATGCATTGGGGCGAATAAATTTGCTAAAATGACTCATGATGTAATACAATGGCGTGAAATAAACTTCGTCTGATTCAACATCCACAATCACCGGTGCCACACACCAATTTTTAAACCAATTGGGTCCGCCTTGTTTATCCAACACCAAGTTCCAATCTATCCAGCCATGCACCCGGTTATTCAGACAACCGATAATATCATTGGCGTATCGGTTTACCGGAGCATACTTGGGGTGAAGATATTTTTCTTTTTCACTGGCCCAGTCCCATCCCCAGTCGGTGGCTTCTTTGCTCCAGTACCATGGATCATCTTTCCACCTCGGGATTTCAGCATCTACACAACCTTCCGTTTCTATGATATATTTATCGGGAGCTTTGATATGGGCATATTGTAGCGCCTCAGGAAACACTTCGTAGGTGCTTTCATACCAGTGAATGGCCACGCCATCAAAATATTTGGAAGAAGCGGCATCTTTATACATTTCATCCACCCAGTCTTTTAAGCCTGCCCTGTTTTGATCATAGCCTAAAATATTTACTTTACCATGTCCATCATTTTCCAGCTGAGGGCCCAGGTGTTCCCTTACAAAGGTGGTCATTTCACTTGGGGTAAAGAGCATGCTTTCCCAGTTGTTTCCGTTGCCATGTGGCTCATTTACCACCGTAAGACCCCAGATGTCAATGCCCTCTGCCTTATACGATTCAATATATTTTGAATAGAAGAGCGCCCAGGTTTTATTGTATTCAGGCAGCAGTTTGCCCCCAATATGATGTTGATTGTCTTTCATCCATGGCGGGGCGGTCCAGGGTGAACTGATGATCTTAAATCCTTCTGAAGAAGCACCCATGGCATCCTTAATCATCGGAATGAGATCATCCTTATCTTCTTCAATGGTAAAATGTTCCAGCAACATATCTTCTGCTACCGGTGCATAGAAATATTGCCCAAGGGAGAAATCGCATGAATTCATGTGCGTGCGTGTAAGGGAATACCTGGCTCCGCTATCGCCAAAATACGCCTCAATAATTCTCTTGCGATTTTTTGGACTCAGTCCATTTAAAAGATGAGCACTGGCCTCGGTAAATGAACCTCCAATGCCGATGATGGTTTGGAATTTTTGTTTTGGGAAAATGCGAATGGTTGAAATGGAATCTTCCGGACTAAAGGCAGTTTTAACAGCCAGTTTGTCTCCACTTGCAGAAGTTTGGAATACACTCACTTGTAAGGGTTTCTCCGTATTACATGCCATGAAAACCAGCATTAAAGTTAATAGTGTTAATAGATTCTTCACGTCTTACGTTCATCGTTTTAAGGGTGGTAGTTCTATATTCTCCAGAAGCGTGTTTAAATTTCCACGGTGTGTTTTAGCAATGGCTTTTCCATCTCTTGTTAAACCTTTAAAGGCGCCGTTATCCACCCAATGCCATAAAGCATACTTGGCTTGGCCATTTATGGTTAATAACCCAAAATGATTTTCAGAACCCTGTTGGTTCAATGGATCTTTCCAATGTTCGTCAAAGGCTTCGAAATAAAAGCAGGAAATTTTGGCTTGATTGGTCCATGTACGCATTTGTCTATAATACACGCCTGACTTATATTCATCACACGCTTTAGCACCATCGCTGCCATAGAATCCATCTGAGGTAGATGCCCAACCGGTTTCGCCGATATGCACCGGTTTGGTGCTGTCAATGCTCCGGATATATTTCGCGGTATTGGCATATTGTTGTTGAGCATACCCGACCGCTCTTTGCATAATCCTTTCGACAGCTTGCTTTTTCGGCAGTTTAGTTTCCGACGGCTGCGTAT
>JBIIVF010000085.1:0-10588 GCA_044339595.1 Bacteroidia bacterium | reverse complement strand
ATTATTTTAAGCAAACCATCAAGGCCGGAGAAGTGGGATCGAGTGCCATGCCGCACAAGGTCAATCCCATCGATTTCGAAAATGCCGAAGGAAATCTGGGTATTGCCAATGCAGGATTTGAATTTCTAGCCGGAAAGTTGCCGGTATCCCGACTGCAGCGCGATTTAACCGATTCGACTGTTTTGCGGTATGTGGGTGTTCCTTTGGCTCATACCATCATCGCGATGAAAAGTCTCATCAAAGGACTGAATAAACTGGTATTAAATCAGGATACAATAGACCGGGATCTCGATAATAACTGGGCCGTGATTGCCGAAGCTTTGCAGACTATTTTGAGAAGAGAAGGATTTCCGAAACCTTATGAAACCCTCAAAGACCTCACCCGTACCAATGAGAAAATCACCAAAGAATCTATTCACCGATTTATTGATGGTTTAAAGATTCCGGATTCGTTGAAAGAAGAAATGAAATCAATCAGTCCTTCGAACTACACAGGGCAATCATGAACAAAAAAACCTTGATTTTAGGAGCAAGTTCCAATCCACAGCGTTATGCTTATGCCGCCGCCAATCGACTTGATCAGGCCGGGATTGAATTTGAAATGGTGTCGAATAAGCAAGATCAATTACTAGGGAAAACCATCCATAAGCAACCGGAATTTTTTGAGGGAATTCACACGGTTACCTTGTATTTAAATCCAACCCGTCAGGAAGCCTATTACGATTATATTCTCTCCTTAAAGCCAAAAAGAGTCATTTTCAATCCGGGCACCGAAAATCCGGAATTAGAATCTTTGCTTGAAGAGAATCACATTGAAGCCACAGAAGCCTGTACCCTTGTTTTATTGTCTATCGGAAAATATTAATTATGCGCAACAGAAATATCCTTTTTATCGTCCTTTTAATGTGGATGGTTGCCGGCTGCACCAACAAACAGAAGTCATTGGAGCAATCCATCAAAAATATAGAGCAATCAGATTCTGCCACCACTACCGGAGGTATCGATGCACTGAATACATTATATCTCGAATATGCTCTCGAATTTCCTGACGCACCTAAAAGCAGTCAGTATTTGCACATGGCCGCTATGCATGCCTTTTTGAAAAAGGAGTTCAACGCTTCCAAAGATTTATCGGTACAATATATACAGCGTTATCCCAAAGGTATAGAACTCGCACCCACTTTTTTGAATCTAGGGAGAATATATATTTATGGTAAAGACAAGCCGGATTCTGCCATCTACTATTTCAAAAAAGCAGAAGAAATTCGTGCATTAACTTTGACGGATCTGAATGAACTTGCCACTGCCATGGATAAAAAAGCAGCGCTATTGCAATCATCGGCATCCGCGGATACCTATTTCGAAGCCGCTAATTTATTTCAAAAGACCGGGGCTTCTGTAAGTGCAATTCAATGTCTTTCGAAAGGAGTTGCCCAGGCTCCGAATCACCCTAAAGCTGCGGGCGCATTGCAAACCATGGGATTTATATTTGAAAATGAGCTTTCTCAAAAAGATAGCGCCGTTTTTTACTATAATCGCTTGATTCGAGAATACCCCGAAACAGGCGCGGCTCAGCAGGCCAAATATTTGGTTAAAAACAGCCTTGTTGGAAAAAGTGCTGAAGAGATTCTTGAATTTGGATTGAAAAATAAAGGGAAAGAGAAATAGGTGAATCTCAAAATCGCCTGCCACATTCGAACACTTCCCATAATTCAGGCTATAATGCTCTTTCAGGCCTAAAATAACAAAACACCCCGAAAGGTGCTTTGTCAAAAACCAAAATGAAAAAAACTAAATGCAAAGATTCGAATGAGAATCGGGTGTAATTACATTTCTTTACATGGCCTGAATGTAAAGCGGGCAAGAATTAATTGTTAACACAGAAAATGACGAAGGCCCTTAAGTAAAACCGGGTTTGACTATCTACACAAAATGCATCCCTAAATTACTTAACCAGCTTGTCTATTTGTTTCTAAATTATATATGTCTCATGATTTCTGCGTCTCTGCTCTATCGCATATTTTGTGATAAAATAAATGATCACGCCTGTCAATGTGCTGACTAAAGTTGCTCCCACAAGCAACACAATCCCAATTTCTCGAATATTTTCAAACCAGTGCTCATAGTCAAATTCAATATTGGTTTTTATAAATAATCTGCCCACTTGATAGCTGATCATCAATAAGAATGGACTCGTTAAAGGATTTGAAATAAAGGCAGCGGAAATAGCCGCCAATAAATTGAATCGAAATATTTTGTACAACATCAATGACAATATAGTACTCAACCCAAAAGTAGGAAAGACGCCCCAAAAAGAACCGATTGCGGCCCCCAAGGCAATTTCATGGGCGCTTCCTCTGGCATGATATATTTTCAATAAGTTAATCCTAACCTTTCTGAGAATGTTAATTACAAAGTTTCTTTTGACTGATCTCATTTCAGAAAATTGGGCACTGGCCCTCTGTTAGTTTCAATTTTGAATAATCGTCGCAAGATAAGCGTTACCTCCAAAAATGTATCCTTTATCCATATCATGATTTTTAGATTTGCGAGATTTTTCAAGTTAACAGGTCGCGCGAGTCTGACAAAATATTGAAATTGTAGGGCGAACAATTTAAGATGATTGATATTGTCTTTTAGGAAATAAGAATCAGAAAATTTCTCATTGTAATAATTTAGGATAAAACAACTATCCACAACCTAACCCATTTACAATTAATCATTTATAATTAATCATTGATCATTCGCCTCCATAACCGCACACACTCCACCGCCTCCTTCACATCATGCACTCTCAAAATCGAAGCACCTTTGGCCAGGCAAAGCATATGCAAGGCCGTTGTGCCATTCAACGCTTCTTCCGGCTGAACGTTCAAAGTTCTCCATATCATCGATTTCCGGCTAACACCGGCCAAAACCGGAAACCCATGAATGGTTAAATCCTCTAAATGGCGCATCAACTCAAAATTATGTTGAATGGTCTTTCCAAATCCAAATCCCGGATCCCAAATAATATCTTGAATGCCGGCTTGTTGCAATTGATGGCTCTTCTGAATCAGGTAGCGCAAAACTTCCAGGGTCACATTTTCATATTGTGGATTCAGATGCATGTTCTGTGGCGTTCCTTTTTTGTGCATGGCGACATAGGGAATCTGAAGCCGGGCCACCGTGGGTATCATTTCTGAATCATCCTCACCGGCCGAGATATCATTAATCATTGACGCCCCAGCCGTTACGGCCAATTGAGCTACTTTTGAACGAAAAGTATCCACAGATATAATGGCTTTCGGAAAGGCCTTTGAAATGGTCTCAATAGCGGGAATGATCCGATCTAGCTCCGATTGTTCGGAAATGTCTTTAGCACCCGGTCTGCTGCTGTATCCGCCTAAATCCAATACAGAAGCACCCTCTTCGAGCATCGTTCCGGCCATATCGGCTGCACGGTCTGTTTCTAAAAAACGACTTCCGGCATAAAATGAATCATCCGTGATGTTGAGAATGCCCATGACCACCGGTTTGTGGAGTGATAAAATCCTCCCCTTGCAATTCAATGTTTGTCGATTATGAACCTGATTGATGCGATTTACCATTATTATTGCAAGTATAAAACCAATATTCGATTGAACCATCGGGAAACAAATCGCCAATACGACGAAGTGATCACAGGTTGCCGTGAGACCTTCTATAAAAAAAATAAAGACTACGGTCCAAGCTGGAGAATTCTCAGGCCTGCTTCGATTACTGACCAGATTTTCATCAAAGCTCAACGCATCCGCAGTATTGAAGAAAAAGGGGTACAATTGATCCCTGAAGATATCCGCGACGAATATGCGGGCATCATCAATTACTGCATCATCGCCCTCCTGCAACTTTCGTTGCCTGCAGATGAGGATTTGAGCGAAATCACAAAGCTGATGGAACACTACGATCAGCAAGTAAAGGCAAACAAAGACCTGATGCTGGCGAAAAATCACGACTACGGAGAAGCATGGCGGGATATGCGCATTCCGACTTTTACGGATTTGATCCTCACCAAAATTCTGCGCATCAAACAAATTGAAGATAATCAGGGCAAGACCATCATTTCTGAAGGTTCCGATGCCAATTACCGCGATATTATGAACTATGCTATTTTTGCACTCATACGCCTAGAGTCAGAAAAAGCATGAAATTAATTGTACAGATTTGTCGCGTTCTGGTTGGCTTGTTGTTCGTTTTTTCCGGATTAATCAAAGCCAATGACCCCACCGGATTCTCTTACAAGCTGGAAGAATATTTCTCCGTATTCGCCGCCGATTTAAAACAAGATCAAGACACTCTCCATCTGATTATACAAGATTCAGTCGTATCATCCGCGCCACTCAGATCGGGCGACACCACCTATTTATTCACGGCTCAAAGTGCAGGATGGCTCACCTTTGTATCGGAAGATACGCTTTCTCCGGATACAACTTTGAAAGGCAATTTCACTTGTTTTCTGAGCAATCAAACCATCTTCAAATCTGATATCGGCGGCGATACCACTTTTCAGTATCGTTTTTTGTTGAACAGCGAAATCATTTCGGAGGGTAACATTTCCATTGTTCAAAATGAAGAGAAGCAATTTGAACAAAACATAAAGGTTAGACGCTATTTAAAAGCCGATTCTTTCTGGGTGGGCTTTTTTCATGGCGTCAAAAAGTATGCACTGTTTCTTTCCATATTCATCAGTGTGATCGAAATTTTACTCGGATTTGGCTTGCTCATTGGCTGGAATCCTCGCCTGATTGGCTGGTTATTAATGGCCATGATCCTGTTTTTTACCTTTTTAACCTGGTATTCAGCTACTTATAATAAAGTTACTGATTGTGGTTGTTTTGGCGATGCCATCCCCCTCACTCCATATCAGTCGTTTTACAAGGATTTGATCTTATTTGGGTTGCTGTTGATCATCCTCATTGGCGCCAGAAGGATAAAACCGCTTTTTAGCAACATGTTTTCCATTAATTTCTTAGCGTTCATTACCATCATATCTACTTCCATCGCCATTTACTGCAAGTACTATTTACCTGTAAAGAATTTCCTGAAGTTCAAACCTGGAAATGATATTCAGGCTATGATGAAAACACCGCCGGATGAGCGGAAAAATGACCACATCATTGTTACCTACATTTATAAAAATGCGGACGGCAAAGAGCAAAAAGTAATTTATGATTCTGAAAAGAAAACCTTCACGCCGCAATTAGATTATTCAAAGTGGACCTATGACCGCATTGAGTCAGAAAAAATCATTGCTGAAGCTTACAAACCGCCCGTGCATGATTTTAGGATACAAGATGCCGAACGCAATGAAAACTTCACGGATAGCTTTTTCAATCATGGTGAATATAAGTTACTGATTGTGATGCATGATATCACCAAGGTAAATCTGCGTGCAGTCAAAAAAATCAACAAACTGGCGGCAGATTGGCAGGCTTTGGGTTATCCTGTTTGGGCCCTAACCGGCAGTTCATCAGAATTGGCTGAAAAATTCAGGCATGAGCAGCAGCTTTCATTTCCCATACATTATGGGGATGATACTCAATTAAAATCTATCATTCGCTCCAACCCCGGATTGGTTCTGTTTACCGATAAAAGCGTGGTAAAAGAAACCTGGCCATCTACCAAGCTTCCGAAAATCAAGAAATTGCAAAAACTCACGGGTAAATGAAAACCGTTCTTTCAAAAATCGGGTATTCCTTGTTTATTTTGTTCAGCATTGCTACCCTGGTTTTCTTCCTTTTTAGCTTTTCATTTCCCGACCCGGAACAAATGGTGGTGGGTGAACGCACCGATGCTGCCACAAAACTGCGCATCCGTCAGGAAATGGGGTTAGACAAACCACTTTCGGTGCAGTACCTCATGTATATCAATGATTTAAGTCCACTGGGATTTACAAATGATAAAACCACCGCTCCCCATTGGGTTATGTTCCCTATTGGAAACCGACAAATTTCTCTCAAATGGCCGGAACTGAGAAGATCTTTTCAAACTGGTAAAAAGGTAACCGAAATTATTGGTTCTGCCTTGCCCGGAACTTTTGTGTTGGCCTTGAGCAGCATGGCATTGGCTACGGTGGCCGGATTAATTTTCGGCATTATCTCAGCACTCCATTATAATCGTTGGCCCGATCGCTTGTTCATGATGATCAGTACCGCCGGTATATCTTTACCCAGTTTCTTCGCCGCTATTATCATTGCCTGGCTATTGGGCTATGTTTTACATGACGTAACCGGACTAACCATGACCGGAAGCCTTTTTGACTATGATCCATTTGAAGGCAGGAAGCTTATGCTACAAAACCTCATTTTACCTACTTTGGCCTTAGGCATCCGACCATTGGCAGTAATCACCCAATTAACCCGTAGTTCTCTTCTGGAAGAACTTGGAAAAGATTATATCCGAACTGCCTATGCCAAAGGATTACCGGCAAAACATGTGATTTATAAACACGCTCTGAGAAATGCCATCAACCCTGTGGTTACTTCACTTTCAGGCTGGTTTGCTTCTTTGCTGGCCGGTGCCTTTTTTGTAGAATATATATTTAATTGGAAAGGCTTAGGAAAAATCACCATCGAAGCTTTAGAAAAGTCAGATCTACCTTTGGTGATGGGCAGTGTGTTGCTGGTGGCATCTCTTTTTATCATCATCAATTTATGGGTGGATATGATCTATCGATGGATTGATCCGAGAATCAAGGAAGCATGATTTTCATAACCGGATATATGGCTTCCGGAAAAACGGTTTTGGGAAAAAGACTTGCCCGTTATCTCGGATTGCCCTTTTACGATTTGGATGCATATATAGCGGATAAAACCGGCCAATCAATCCCAAACCTATTTGCTTTAAAAGGAGAAGACCAATTTAGGATACTTGAAAGTGAACTGCTCAGAAAACTGATTGCAACCGTTCCGAAAGACTCGGTTATTTCTTTGGGTGGAGGAACGCCTTGTTTCCATCAAAACATGGAATGGATCTTAAAAAATGGGTTGACGGTGTATCTCGAAGCATCTATAGCTCAAATATTACGACATCTGCAAAGCGCTCATCTCGAAAGCCGCCCGCTGATTGCACAAAAGAATTTGAGTCATCCAACAAATTTAAGAGCTCATTATAGCCAAAGAGTGCCATTTTATGAAGCCTCCCATGTGAAAATCCCTTTAAAAATGGCCAAAAATCCGGATTTATTAACAAAGGCACTCATTTTATTCACAACCACCCATCCCGCCTTAAATTATTTACATGAATTTCCCTAAACTTGTTTTCGTTATCGCATTGAAACCCTCGTTATCAAAGGGTTTAAGTGAAACGTAGATTACTTATAACCATTTATTAAAGAAATTTTAAAATCATGAACAAATCAGACTTAATCTCAAAAATCGCCTCAGACGCAGGCATTACAAAAGCACAAGCTCAAACTGCTTTGAATTCATTTACCGATGCTACTGCTGCTGCATTGAAAGGTGGTGACAAAGTTATCTTGGTTGGGTTTGGTACTTTCTCTATTTCTGAGCGTGCTGCCAGAACCGGAAGAAACCCACAAACAGGAAAAGCCATTAACATCGCTGCTAAAAAAGTAGTTCGCTTTAAGGCTGGAACTGAATTGTCTAACAACGTTGGATAATTCTTTCTAAAAAAGAAATGAAGAGGCTACTCAAAAGGTAGCCTCTTTTTTTTGTAGGATTGCAATCTCATTACGAAGCACTATGTCAGATCTTTTATTGAAGAGACTTTTTTTAGATCACATCGCCCAAACGAGTCCTGAACCGATCGCGCTTCAAGTAGGACGTGCTGAGGGAATTTATATCTATAATAAAGAGGGCAAAGCCTTTATCGATTTGATTTCCGGCATCAGCGTAAACAATGTTGGTCATCGGCATCCACACGTACAAGCAGCCATTCAAAAACAACTCGACCAATATTGGCATACCATGGTGTATGGCGAACATGTCCAGGAAATTCAAGTGAAGCTAGCCAAAAAAATTTCAGAGAAACTCCCTTTTAATCAAGCATCCATATTTTTTGTAAACTCCGGTTCAGAAGCCATTGAAGGAGCGATTAAGCTTGCCAAAAGACATACCGGAAGGCCAAAGTTAGCTTCGGCGAAAAGAGCTTACCATGGGAGCACCCATGGTGCTTTGAGTCTCATGAGTGAATCTTATTACAACGTGGCTTTTCGTCCACTTTTGCCGGGTGTTACCTTTCTAGATTTTAATAATATAGACTCCTTAGATCTGATTGATGAACAAACAGCGGCTGTGGTCATTGAATCGGTTCAGGGTGAGGCCGGTTACATTCCCGCAGAACAAGATTTCTTGAAACAATTGGACAAAAAATGTAAAGAATGCGGCACTTTATTGATCGTTGATGAAATTCAAACCGGATTTGGCCGAACCGGAAAATTTTTCGCATTCGAACACTACTCCATCCAGCCGGATGTTGTGGTGATGGCTAAAGGCATGGGAGGTGGAATGCCTATTGGCGCTTTTGCGGCAGACAAACAACGGATGTTATCGCTTTCTGATCATCCTGTGCTTGGACATATTACTACCTTTGGTGGTCATCCTGTTTCTTGTGCTGCCTCATTAGCCACCATGGAGGTCATTGAAAATGAAGGCCTCTTGGACGATATCCATAAAAAAGAAAACTTATTCCGAAATCTTATTCAACACCCTGAAATTTTGTGTTGGAGCGGCAAAGGTCTGTTGCTTTCCATTCAGCTCAAAGATGCCAACAAAGTGAAGCAGGTGATTGCTAAAGCACTCGAAAAAGGACTGTTGATTGATTGGTTTTTATACGCTCCGGACCGAATTAGAATTGCACCGCCACTGACCATCCGTGAAGATGAAATCAAACTGGTTTGCGATATTTTAAATCAGGCACTCAACGCCTGATTATTTGGCACCGATATCATACATAAATCCAACAGTAATGGCAGGCAACTGACCACCATTGGCTTTCTCGTTCAAGATGTCTGATAAGAGATATCTTCCATAAACAACATAATGACCGAAGCCTATTCTTGCATCGGCATAATAGTTTAAGCGGTTAATTTCATACGGTGCAGTGAAAGTAGATTTTTCACTCTTGAAATTGGCATCTTTATCCTCGTTTTCAGTGAGCACTTTTTTTCTAACCATAAATGCATACTGACCGGAGGCACCGAGTTCGAGGTAATTGCCAACGCGATTGCCCCGCTTTCCGAAGTTAAAACGATTCATCAACCCCAATCCGGAATTATTGAGGATGTATTTCTCGTATTTATTTTGTTCATCCAAAGGCTCTTGATAAAATGCCTGACGACTGTAATCTATGTCAAATACGATGCTGTAAAAGTTGTTCGCCCTGATTTTATATGAAATTCCGTATTTAAACTCCCAAGATTTACCTGTAGCCATCGGTATGGATGAATCTGCGGTAGATGCGCCCAAAATACTGCCGGCTGAAATATAGCTGCTCGTAAAAAATTTGCGATTGGCACCCTTCGATGCAATGATGGTATCTTGATTCACATCTTGTTCCATCAAAACGGATTGGGCTATGGAATTGAATCCGAATCCAACTACTATGGCCAAAGTAAAGGCAATTCTTTTCATGTTCATTTAAAATTTATTTTACAATATATGATTTAACTTCTCCTTTGTAATAAACCCGCAAAGTAAAAGGGCGGGCATAATCAGCTTTCGAAATAACGAAAGGACTATTTTCATCGGCTTCTGCCGGTTCCTCGCTGTTATTCAATCCCTTAAAAATGTAGGCAAAATTAGGCTGTGGATCAACAACCCAGTATTTATCCAAATACCCCTGGCTATTCTCGATATGAAAAAAAACATAATCCGGCCAAGCTGTGAACAGTGATTCTTGTTCCTCTTCATATTCATAAGGCAATTCGAGAGCAGCGGTATCTGAATCTTCCCAAGAGGCCGTGTCCACTGCTGCCTCAACAATTTCTTCGATAACTGTATCTTCCACGATTTCTTCAATTGCCTCTGAAGTATCCATGGCTACCGGTATGGCCTCCTCATCTACAATCATGGCATCTTCAATTTCCGCATCTTCTTCGAATGGCAGATCCACCGCAACTACATCCAATATTTTAATGGTTACCTTTCCGTCTTTATCTTCAAATTCGATTTTGCTTTCTTCCGTAATACCAGGTTCATTTTCCTTGGTAAAATAAGACGCTTGAGGAACGCCGTATCCGTGAGCATAATCGAAATATGGAAACAAATCGGCTGACCTTTCAATTTCCTTAAAAAGCTGCATGTTGGTGAGATTGGGTCTGGCTTGCATGGCACAAGCAGAAAAACCTGCCACCAGCGGACCACTGAACGAGGTGCCTTGGGTTTGAGATAACCCACCCGGCCCCGAACCAATCACGTGTCCGTAAGCGGTTACATTGGGCTTCATTCTTTTATCTCTGGTAGGACCAAAAGAACTGAATGAAGTATGATAGCCGGTCCAGGGAGAAATGCCTCCTATCGACAAAACACTGTCTGCATCTGCAGGAGTTCCTATGATTTTCCAATCACCATCGCCCTCATTACCAGCTGAGTTCACTACCAAAATG
>JBIIVF010000224.1:0-2788 GCA_044339595.1 Bacteroidia bacterium | reverse complement strand
TCTATCATGGCCATGCCTTATGTGAAGGAAACCAAATTTGTAGGCAGTGAAGAAGCCGCTTTGTTGTTTAAAGAAGAGTTGGGAGAAGATTTTACGGAAGTTTTGGGCGGAAATCCTTTGCCTCCCAGCATTGAAGTATATTTAAAAGGGAATACCCTCGACCGAAGCAGGATGGATTCTGTGGTCAACGAATTCAAAACCATCCCCATGGTGTATGAAGTGAATTCACAAAGCGATTTGATCGATGACATCAATACCAATAAAAACCGATTGTCGTATATCATGGGAGGCATTGGTGCCATCTTGCTGATTGTGGCCTTTGTGTTGATGAACAGTACGGTGCGTTTGGCGGTATATTCCAAACGATTTATCATTAAAAGCATGCAATTGGTCGGAGCCACTGAATGGTTCATCATTCGGCCGTTTATCAGAAATTCATTTTACTGGGTTTTGTTTGGCGCTTCCATTGCCACCTTGCTTACGGCAGGGTTGTATATGTATGGTGCAAGCTGGCTCAGCAAGAACGTTTACAACAGCGAAGGTTCCTTGTTTTCTGCAAAAAGTTTATTGTCAGAATTGCCTGTTTTTGGAGGAATTTTTGCATTTTTGCTCGTGATAGGGTTGTTGGTGATCATCCCGGGAACCTATGTTTCTACCAAACGATACCTATCGCTTAAAATTGACGATTTATATTAAAACGACGCCATGTCCACTAAAAATAAAAAAGTAACCGCTCCAAAAGCAGAAGCCAAAAAGTCGGTTTATCGCTCAGAATTTGTATTCGGCAGAAACAACTACATGCTCATGATTGTGGGTTTGGTGGTGATTGCCCTTGGATTTGTTTTAATGTATGGCGGAAAGGAAGATATTCAATCTTTCAGACGTGTAACGTTGGCACCCATTGTAGTGGTGGCAGGTTTTATCATTGAAGTTTTTGCTGCATTGGTGAAGCCAACCGACGACAAGTCAGAGGCGGCATCCTGATTCCTAATTTGAGCCCCATTCAAAAGTTTTTTTTTCTTTCGATGTTGGTGCTGTGGTTTACCTTTCCGGTGTCTGCCCAATCCGCGTGTGATACTTCTAAAACGGTGCGATGCATCAGTGTTTATCCATCGGGATATAAAAAATTAGATTACCGCTTTAAGCAAGGGGCCCGTCATGGTATCTGGATTGAGTTTAACGAAGGCGGCAAAATCATCACCAAAACCAAATACCGAAGAGGGGTTCGAATCTGGGAATTCAGATATGTCAACAATCGGGTTGTTGAATCGATTAATCGGAAAGGGGTGTTAAAAAAGGTGAAAGATTGCGGCTGCTGAGCTGAGCTTAGTTTAAACGAGCCGGTGTTTGTAAAATGAATTCAGGAATTTCAACCTCAAACATTTCGTCGTTACTGAGGTCTTTAAATAGATAAAGCCCTTTCATTTTGCCGATTTCAGAAGTCAAAGGCGACCATGAAACATATTGATAACTTTCTCCCGGAATGATGACCGGTTGTTCACCCACCACACCTTCGCCCTGTACTTGCTTGTTTTCTGAAAGCGAATCTGAAATTTCCCAAAATCGACTGATGAGTTGTACAGGGGTATTTCCCAAATTTTCGAGGATGATGCGATAGGCAAATATAAAGGCTTGTTCAGCCGCATCAGATACATCTTCCCGGTAAAATGAATGTACAGAAACCCTGATGAGTCGTGTGGTGGCCGTTGCTTGCGAAAGTTTCACAGGTCAAAAATGAATAAACGGTATATAGGATACAAGTGGATGCCTCAAAATGTTTATGTGCATAACAGGTTTTAAGGGCAATTGCACTACTTTTGTTGAACCATGAATTTTTCTTCAAAAGCGGTTGAAAGTGCTGTAAATGAGTTATCTAAGTTGCCGGGTGTAGGCAAGAAAACGGCCCTTCGCCTGGTGATTTATCTTTTGAAATCAGAAGAATCGTATGTGAATAAGTTGGGTGATTCAATCATGAAACTTAAAACGGATGTGGTTTTTTGTTCCGTATGTGGCAATATATCTGAGGGATCGGTCTGTAACATTTGTGCTTCTGTGAACCGCGATCAGACCGTGATTTGTGTGGTGAAGGATTTCCAAGATATCATGGCCATAGAAAATACCGGTCAGTATAATGGGGTTTACCATGTTTTGGGAGGCGTAATTTCACCCCTGGATGGAATTGGTCCGGACGATTTGAATATTGCCGGTTTGATTGAACGCGTCGGAAGGCAACAGGTTACAGAGGTGATTTTAGCCCTGAGTGCCAACATGGAAGGGGATACTACCGCTTTTTATATTTCGAAATTGTTATTGCCTCTAAATGTGCGTATATCCGCCATTAGTCGTGGGATTTCTGTAGGTGGCGAGTTGGAATATGCCGATGAAATTACCCTGGGAAGGTCTATCAAAGACCGGGTTAACTACAATGCTTAAGCGTTAACGAAACGCTAATTTTAGATGATTTTTGTCATCTCTATCTCACGTAAACGGATTATTAGTATAACTTTGGAGACCATCTTAAAGATTGGGTATTTTAATTTCAAGTCACATGAAAATAACATTACGTTCCATCCAGATTTTGATTTTGTTCTTGTTAAGTTTTTACTCTTTCAAATCGAAGGCACAAATTACGGATACGACATTAATTGATTTTACATATTATTCCGGTACCTGTGTCTGTGCATCTGACTATGATTGTTACGCGGATTTAACAAGAAGTATTTCTTCCTCGTATTCCGGAAGAAGACTTGTTGGAATAAAAATTAAGTTTTTTTACGTAGGGTGCGGG
>JBIIVF010000223.1:0-2809 GCA_044339595.1 Bacteroidia bacterium | reverse complement strand
TTATCAAAAAACACCTCGGCCTTTGGATTGCACTTGGAGTGATGTTTTACATGCTGTATTTTACCCGTACGGTAGGTATTGGTGCCTTGGTGGTCCTTCCGCTTGTGATGCTCATCTTCAGAAAATTCAAACCCATGATGATTGGTGCAGCATCGATGATTTTGTTTACAGGGATTTTCGAAGTGCTCAAACGCGTTATTTGGTCAGGCGCCCCCACCGTGAGCTCAAATCAAAGTGATATCCTCTTTCAAAAAGATCCTTATGATGCCAGTCAGGGTACAGAAGATTTAGCTGGTTTTATTGATCGCTTCTGGGGAAATATTCAGGTTTATTTGTCCTCCAGATTCTGGGAAATTCTCGGTTTCCGCGAAGAACCTTCTGAAGCCATCGCATCCCTGGCCATCCTCACCATTATTCCATTGGTAGCAGGTCTGCTGATGAGTATTTCCAAAAAACAAGTGGCCGTGCTTAACACCGCACTTTATACCGGTGCATTGCTCTTTATCACTTTTGTAGTATTGCAAGTGCAATGGGGTCAAGGTAGACTTGTGATGGTATTTGTTCCCATGATTTCTATCGTGGGCATGTATTTCTTCTACACGTTATTCAAAACAGAAAACCTCAAGGGATTCCAGTTTATATTCTTACTGATGGCCGCCGTTTTTCTGTTCACCGGTTTCAAGACCACTTTGGGTAAAATCAAAACCAATATTCCGGTTGCTAAAGCCAATTTGATGAAGGGAGATAAGTTTGCCGGGTACACAGATGATTGGAAAAACTACCTCAAACTGAGTGAATGGTGTGCCGATAGTTTGCCCCCCGAAGCACTCGTAGCTTGCCGAAAAGCCCCTATGTCTTTTGTATATGGAAAGGGAAAGCTTTTCTATGCGGTTTACAGAGGCGATGAAACTGCCAATGCAGACAGCATCGTGGCCATGTTAAAGCGCGATAAAGTCACCCACGTGATCCTGGCCAACCTGCGGGTGAATCCTAAATCATCTCAACAAGGCATCATCAATACCGTTCATCGTTTATTGAAACCCATTGTCGACAAATATCCGGAGTCACTCGAATTTGTGAGACAAGAGGGAACCTCAGAAGAATCCGTTTTATACAAATTCAACTTTAAATGATCGGATTCTTAAAGCTTAAAAATATCGAAGACTACGGGCTCGATGACCCGCGGCGAACCCTCGCCCACAAGCAAATCATTCTGGATAAACCTTTTTTAAAAAGGTTATATGTAGAATGGTATTACAACATCAAAAAACAACTGCCTGCAAATGCAAAGAAAGTGGTTGAACTCGGCTCCGGCGGCGGATTTTTAAAAGACATCATTCCGGGTGTAATCACCAGCGATGTCCTCGAATTGCCCGATAACGACATGGTGCTCGATGGTTTAAACATGCCTTTCGAAAACAACAGTATAGACGCCTTTGTAATGGTAGATGTTTTTCATCATGTGCCTGACAGTGCCCGTTTCTTATCCGAAATGCAACGAACCTTGAAACCCGGCGGCCGTATCATCATGTCTGAACCGTGCAATTCGGTCTGGGGACGATTCATCTACCAAAACTTTCATCACGAAACATTTAACCCCAAAGGCGATTGGACCATCCCCGGTAGCGGGCCCATGAGCGATGCCAATGGTGCTTTACCCTACATTGTTTTTGAACGCGACTATGTCCGCTTTTGTGCCGATTTCCCGGAATTGAAACTACTCAAAAACCACAAACACACCCCCTTGCGCTATCTGTTGAGCGGAGGTGTTTCCATGCGTCAACTCGTGCCCAATTTTATGTTTGGAGCACTCCTTTTTTTAGAGAATTTGTTATCACCGCTGCGATCCTGGTTTTCCATGTTCCAGCTTATAGTAATTGAAAAGAAACCGTGAACGATTTAAAAGCGTATTTCAATCAACAGGCTCCTAAAAGGGCCAAAGGCAGTGGGCTCAATGCCTATTACTGGAGAGATATTTATCAATATGTCGATTATTTTATTGACGAAGAATCATCCGTTCTCGAAATCGGTTGCGGAACCGGTGAACTCCTGCATAACCTCAAAGCAAAAAAGAAAACCGGCATTGATTTCTCCGAGGGCATGATTCAGGAGGCTCAGTCTAAATACCCCGATATTCAATTCATCACCGGAGAGGCTGAAAATTTAGATGACTCGGTAAAATACGATGTCATCATCCTTTCAAACCTCGTCGGATACCTGCATGATGTGCAAGCCGTTTTTACCGAGCTCAACAAGGTTTGTCACGAGCGGTCTAAAATCATTGTAAACTATTACAGCAAACTTTGGGAACCTGCCCTCAGTGTAGCAGAAAAATTGGGATTAAAAACGCCGGGACCACAACAAAACTGGCTCACCCAACAAGACCTCAACAACTTGTTATACCTCGCCGGATTTGATGTATATCGAAACAATCGCCGCATGTTGTTGCCGCTTTATATCCCGATTTTATCGCCTTTGCTCAATCGCTACATTGCCAAATTGCCCATCTTCAAGAGCTTCTGCATCAACCATTTCTCCTTTGCACAACCCAGATTGTCGTACGCCGCTGCCGATGTAAAAGACAAGTTCAGCACTACGGTGGTCATTCCGGCCAGAAATGAAAGCGGAAACATTGAAAATGCCATTCTTCGGATGCCCGACTTCGGAAAACACATCGAAATTATTTTCGTGGAGGGAAATTCTACCGACGATACCTGGGAAACCATCCAGAAAATTCAGGAGAAATACAAAGACCGTTACGACATTAAGATTACCCAGCAAGACGGAAAAGGCAAGGGGGATGCCGTTC
>JBIIVF010000222.1:0-2817 GCA_044339595.1 Bacteroidia bacterium | reverse complement strand
ATAATGATTTATCTTCCAAATGGATGGCCGGTGTCGGTCTTGGATGGAACTGGGTGTTTTATTTCGACAAAGTTGTTAGATTTGAATATTCGGTGAACCATACAGGTGACTTTTTAGGAAATCTGCATTTTACCAAATCGTTTTAATATGAAAATAGGCATATACGGAAGAGTACTAAACGCAAGAGAGCACAGGGAAAAAGCAATTGAATTGTTGAAACTCCTTGAAAAGAAGAATATTGCCTGCGCCATCTATGGCCCTTTTCATAATTATTTGTTAACCCACCAGATTATCGAAGATCAATATCCGGAGTTTACAGAGCAGGATTTTGTTTCTCAGGAATTCGATTTTCTCCTAAGTCTGGGTGGAGATGGAACCATGCTCGATACCTTGAGTTTGGTAAAAGATTCAGGGGTGCCTGTTTTGGGAATCAATATGGGTCGACTGGGTTTTTTGGCCAGCACTCGAAGCGATTGTATTGAAGCTGCCATCGATGAATTGTGTTATAAATCCTTCACTATTGATAAGAGAAGTCTGCTGAAACTAGAAAGCAGTGAGCCTATTTTTGGTTCTTTCAGTTATGCTTTGAACGATTTTGTGTTGCATAAAAAAGATTCTTCCAGCATGATAACGGTGCATACCTATCTAAATGGTGAGTTTTTGAACAGCTATTGGGCAGATGGTTTGATTATTAGCACGCCAACGGGATCTTCGGGATATTCTTTGAGCTGCGGTGGTCCGGTTTTATTTCCAAGATCCAGCAGTTTTGTAATTACACCCATTGCCCCGCACAATCTGAATGTTCGGCCGGTAGTCATTCCTGACGACAATATTCTGAGCTTTGAAATAGAAGGAAGAGGAAATTCTTTTCTAGCCAGTCTTGATTCGCGCAGTGCAGGATTTCTTTCGCATATTCAAATGGCAGTGCGAAAAGCGGATTTTCAGTTCAGCATGGTACGACTTTCATCAGAAAACTATTTGACGACCCTCCGCGACAAGCTCATGTGGGGAAAAGATGTCAGGAATTGATATTTTTTCGTCAAATTCATCTTCCGGGTAAAATATTTGGCTTTTTTAGCGTTTTAATGTAGGTTTGTTAGCTTTTGTAAAAAAGTGACCAAAGCATTGAAGTAATCTGAAAAAAATGAGAAGAATAGCAGGCATTTTTTTGTTGTGTATAATATCCATCAGTTCATTTGCACAAACATGGACACAAAGTAGTTCGCTTGAATTTGGCATTTTTGCCGGAGGCAGCAACTATAAAGGAGAGTTGGTTGATAAATTTTTCGAGGCGAGAGGGACCCATTTTAACGGGGGTATTTTAACTCGTTGGAACCCCATTGATCGATTTACCTTTAAATTAGGTGCCAATTACGGAAAGCTCTCCGGTTATGACAATTGGTATGGAGATGATCCGGTTAGAAAATTCAGAAATCTGCATTTTCAAACCAATATCTGGGATTTTAGTGCCGGGCTCGACATCAACCTCAGAGATTTGGGTTACCGCAAAGAAAGCGGAGCCATCCCTTACATATTCTTTGGTGTTTCTGTATTTAAGTTCAATCCACAGGCTCAGTTCATTTATGATCCAACCAGTCCGGTAGCTGCCAACATACTCAATTATGCCGGTTTAGAGAGCAGAGACGGCGAATGGGTAGATTTACAGCCACTGGGCACGGAAGGACAAGGTACTACAGAATTCAATGACCGTAAGAGATATTCCCTCACACAACTTGCCATTCCTATTGGGGGTGGTTTCAAGTTTAAGATGAACCGCAATTGGACCATTGGCTTGGAATATGGTCTGCGCAAGACATTTACCGATTATTTGGATGATGTGAGTACAACCTATGTGCCCGTGAGCTTTCTTGAAGCGCAGTATGGCCCAATGTCGCCTGCTATGTCTGACCGAAGCAATGCGTTGAATACAGAAGTTGAAAACACACCTGTGAGAGGAGATGACGGCAACAAAGACTGGTACGCAATTTTTGGCGTAACCCTTACCTATCGCATCTATTCGACCAAAGTTCGTTGCCCTTCGTTTTATTGAAATTTGCCATATCTGGAAAGAACTTTACTAACTTTGCAAATTCTGTAACTTATCGTCAGTTATGACGTAAAACGAAATGATGAAAACCTCTTCATTCTTAAGGGAATTATTTTTATTTGGGGGGCTTTTGGGCGCCCAATATGAAGCAATCGCTCAGAAATGGGAACATGGCATTTCTTTAGGCGGTTCAAATTATCATGGTGATTTGGCCAAGAATATTGTACTCAAAGAAACCCATCCTGCGTTCGGATTATTCAGCCGATATAATTTTAACGAATATTGGTCTCTGAAATCTGGTTTGAATTATGGCAAAATTTCAGGGTCTGATGCCAATTTCAAAGAATACAAGTTGCGAAACTTAAATTTTCAATCGCACCTTTGGGAGTTAAACAGCGTCTTTGAATTCAATTATTTACCTTTTGGCACAAATCCCAGAACCAGCAGCCTTTCGAGCTATGCATTTTTTGGATTATCTCTTTATCGCTTCAATCCTCAAGCCCTCTTTAAAGAAGAATGGCACGATTTAAGGCCACTCAGAACAGAAGAGCAAACCAATAATCAAACCTATAATTTAGTCCAATTGGCAGTTCCTTTTGGTGGAGGTATCAAATATAGCATCACCAAAAATTGGGTTTTCGGCCTTGAACTCGGATGGCGGAAGTTATTTACAGATTATCTCGATGATGTAAGCACCGTCTATCCCGATCGGGCAGAACAAATTAAGGCTCACGGCAGTTTGAGTGCTGACCTGAGTGACCGCTCATGGG
>JBIIVF010000083.1:0-10861 GCA_044339595.1 Bacteroidia bacterium | reverse complement strand
TCAATCTTTCCCATAAACTTCTTTTCCAGGGCTGTCCATTGAGAAGGCGGTTTCCAGTGTCCGCGACCATAGGCATACCGGGCTTTTTTCCAACTGCCAAATACATCGTAATTGTATTTGAGGTAGGATATACCAATGACCAAATAGTTGTATCGGGTTTTGCCGCCTGTTAACCCAAGCCGTTTATACATAAAATTAAAGGTGGGCTCCATCACCTGAAGGTCGCCGTTTCGGATGAGATAGTTTACATCATAGGGGCGGGGCCATCCGGATTCATTTTTTCCGACATCATACACCAACCCGGGGGGCACGCCCATGGCCAAAGCAATCGAATCAGCGATGTCGAAAACAGATTGAAACCAGGTGATTTCCATCAAGGTATCGGCACATGTTAATACGAGGCTGTCTTTTTGTGTTGAATCACAAGGGCAGGGTACTACCTGAATTCTCACGCTGCCTTTTCGTCCATCCGGACGGGTGGTGTCTTGTTGCGCATGGCTTAAGGTTGCCAATGTCAACATCAAAATGAATACAATATAGCTTTTTGTAATCTTCACAAGGTGCAAATTTCAACTTATGGAGGGGTAAATCCTCGTGAAAATGTAATAATTCATGACTTTGATATACTTCGATTCCCGCATGAGCGGGATTTTCGATAGGGCCTACCGGTCCATTCTGTGTTTGAATCCATCAAATGATGTCACCTCTATAATCATGTCACCCCTATAATCATGTCATCCCTTCGGGATTTATTTTCCTATGATAAATTCTTCTACAATAATTTCATCCCTTCGGGATTTTTTTGCTATAATAATGTCATCTCTATAATCATTTCATCCCTTCGGGATTGCCTTTAATTCATCGCTTTTTAAGGCTTTAATAACCTTTTAACACGTTCGCTGATCCAATTTATAAAACAAACCCGAAGGGTTGAAATGATTGTAGCAAACATGAAACAACACGAAACAGAACCCCGAAGGGATGACATGATTATAGCAAAGGTTAGGGAGAACGTAATTGGTAAAATTGGCCTGATTTTTTAATTTGAAACCAGCTGCCTCCTTCTATTCTAAACAGGCTCTCAATGGGCAGTCGTCAGCGAAATAAAATACGACCCCCCAAACGCTATCAGAACCTAAACTTCACGCCAAACAAGCATTGGCGAGGAGGCAGATACCGGGCAGGATTATCCGAAGGCGCACCGCTCTCTTCCGGTCCTATATACCTCGGATCGCGCCATGTGTTCGGCACATCATCGCCGGGTTCGTAGGCCCTTCCGGTAACCGGATTGATGATCTGTGCGTTTTTGTTGTTCAGCAAGTTTCTGGCTTCAAGCGAGAGGGTGATGCCCTTTTCTTTGCCATAATTCCACGATTTATTGATTTTTAAATCGGTGTTAAACCACGGTGTGGCGCGTTCTTGTAAATACGCTTCATTCTGACTGCGATACAAAGGCCGGCCGAGGTTGTTATATCCTTCCAGTTCCTGAGGGGTGTAGCGAATCCCGGATTGATAAGAACTGGAGAGATACAGCTGCATGCCTTTGGTCCACTTCGGAAAGAAACCGGAGGCAGAGTCATAATTGAGCACCACGCCGAGGTTCACATTCCACGGTCTGTCCCAGGCTAAATATTGTTCGGTTGAAACGGGCACTTCTCCGTTTTGCTCAATTTGTAGGCTCGATTCGCGGGCGGAGTTTGATTTACCCCTGGCCACCTGATACGTCACGTTTCCAAACAGGCGCATATAACGGCGAACGCGCTGTTGAATGCCGAATTCCAACCCAAGAATTTTGGCGTAATCCTGATTGATGTACATGGTTTTACTCACCGGTCTTCCGGTGGCATCGTTTACAATCACCCGACGAGAAACGATGTAATCAAAACGGTTGTTGTTATAAGCGGTAACCGATATGCCGAGGTCTTTGTTGATTTGCGATTTGTACCCTATCTCATACGATACATTCACCTCAGGATTGAGGTTCGGATTGCCCAGATTGCTCAAAAAAGAACGGTTTTGATAGACCGGATCCAAACCGGCATACATAAATCGCGGATGCGGCAAACGTACAGAATGGCTGTAATTGAAATAGAGGGTATTGTTGCTGGTTACCGGAAAACTCACGTTGATTTTCGGCAAAAACCTCCCTTTATAGCGCATGCCAAACAGCTTTACCGTTTGATTTTTATAGTCTTCGCGGATTTGAGGTAAAACAGGTGAGTTCGGAAGATCTACCGCCTCATCGGCAAATTTTCCGGGCGCCCAATAGTTAAAACGAAGTCCAAGGGAAGCAATGATGCCTTTATAGGTAATCTTATCGGTAAAAAACAAACCACCGTCATTGGGCTTCACCCGCCAGATATCATTGGAGGATCCGATGCTGATGGAAGGTGTAACGGTGCTGTCGTCGATGGCAATGGGAGCACCCACCCAGGGACGCGTTACATCCACCCACTGATAGTAATTGAATTTATGTTCCCAGCCATATTGAAACTGGTGCATTTTCTTCTTTGGATAGTATTTAAAATTGGCTTTCAGGGTGTATTCACGGGCAAAGTGATCGTGCCATTGACCGGCAATTCCGCCGTTGTTCACCAGGCCGGGACCGGGCAATACGTATTGAATAGGGTCATTGGGATTAAACACTTCCACCGGATCGGTCACAATCGATTCTTCATCAAACTGACGATCTACGGTTTTGGTTCTGAACGGCCTGCCATTGGCATCCGCACGAAGGTTGGTGAACAGCCTTCCCACACTGGCTTCGAGCACCCACTGTTTGTTAATGCTGTGTCGGAGGTTTAAGGCAGTCAGGTTGGATTGATGGGTATACGTGGTGGCGTTGTCGAGATTCAGGCTGCGTTCGAATTGATATCCCGGTGCCAGGATGGCATCAAAACCCACAATTTGAAGACTACGGCTGTTTTGGTTCACCGACAAGCTGTGCTGATTGGTAAAACTGAGCTTGGTGCCGGAGGCAATTTTCCAGGCCAGCTTAAAGGTATGGGTGTAATTGTTAGAATATCGTTTTGCCCAAAGTGAATCGTTGTTTGCAAACAGCGAACTGTGCAACTGATTGGCCGTATTTCCGAAATACTCATCGGTCATGTTGAACGATACATTATTAAAAAAGGTGACCTTCTTTTTGGTACCGGGAATCACGCCGGCGATGCTCAATTCTCCGAGATCGGTATTCCATGCCCAGGGCTGATTTTTGACCAGTCCGAGGTTATCACTTTGCCAAAATCCGGCAATTTCAAAACTTTCAGTTCCTTCTTTGATGACGGTTGAAACCACGCCGGCAGAACCGTTTCCGAATTCTGCTCCTGCGCCACCGGTAATCAGTTCAACGCTACCTGCAGCGGAAGAGGCCACATTCACCCCGAATCCGGTTCCGGCCAATGGATCGGCCGCACTGATGTTATCAATCACATATTGGGTTTCATAGACCCTTGCTCCCCTGATTTGCAATCCATCCGGCGTTTTGGATACCCCCGCTTGGATGGCCAGAATTTCCTGCACATCGCGCACATTCATGTCTTGAATATCGCGCTGACGGATGGTGACTTTAGATTCTGCCTCTTCCAATGAGATGATGCTCTTTTCACCGGTAATCGTCACCGGTCCGAGGGATTTGGTCACGGGTACCATTTTGATGTCACCGAGATTTTTCAACTTTCCTGCTTCTATCCGGATTCCTGTAAATTGTTGTTCGGTGTACCCGACATAAGTGATTTTAACGGTGTAATCGCCGGGCTTAATTTTGGAAATCGAAAAAACACCATCCTCATTGGCCACGGTACCCATATAAGTGCCGACCAGCACCACATTGGCCCCGAAAAGGGTTTCTTTTGTTTCTGCATCGAATACCTTTCCACTCAGGGATCCGGTTTGCTGCGCCTTCAGGCTGAAAGAGAGCATCGAAAGCCATAAAACGGGCACCATATATCGGAAAAGGCTCATTGGAGATCGGTATTAAATACTTGGTTAAATAAGGCATTCAAGGCGGTTTCATCCTGATTGAACAGATAGAGTTCCACGCTGAAAAATATCTGACGTACTTTGCCGGCCACGGTTCTTTTCACACCGACTACATCCGGACCTTTCCACGCACCAAAAGGGGTGAGTTTTCCCTTATAAAGTGCGGTGGCATCTACACTGGGTATCATCGGATCGATGCCCAGCAACAGATTTTTAGGAGATAAGGTCGGATATTGATTGGCCGGGTTGTAAATGCTGCTGTCTTTTTGAATCACCGCCATGCCGCTGGTAGTGGAAATGCTGTCGATGGGATATACGCCGCGCAGCAACGCTAAATCCTGTCCGGATGGAAAACTGGTGGTGATAAAGGATTTGCCGCCATTGTCCGTATAAGATTGCATCACCGAAGCCATGAGTTCAAGCAGCAATCCGGAACTGCCGGTGGAAGGATTGATCACCAGGCTTTGATCGGTGTTTAAAAAAAGCCGTGGATATTGCTTCATCATCAGGGTATACGTCGGATTCCAGAAAAAGGGCATGTATTTGCCTCCCTCCTGATTCAGATCTATAAAATCAAAGGCAAGCCCGGCTTTCCCGATCAGACCGGCGTAGGCATTGGCCACGGTCCGACTTTGTCCGTTGATGAATAACAGATTGTTCTTTTTGCTTTTCACAAACACGGTCAAAGAGGTGTCAATGACGCTTTCTGTGCCGGCAATATCCACCACTTTGAGGTAAACCACATTGTCTCCGCCATTGTTAAAACGACTGAGCGAAAGGGTGGAGGGGTTGCCTTCGGTATTGTAGTACAAATGGGCATCGGTATACCCACTGAAGGTTGGAGTTTTAGCGATCAAAGTGATCAGCGGTTTGCTTCGGTCGATTTCTGTCCAGTTGCCGTCATTCAATCGAATAAAGGCTTTGGTAACGGTTTGGTTTCCATCCGGATCACTGTATTTCCAGCGAAAAGTGAAGGCGAGATGGGCAGTGTCTCTGGGGAAAGAAGCGCTTTCAATTTCGGCCACGGGAGGAGCATTCTTCAAAGGAACCACCAGTTCGGCCGGAGTTTCATCCCGATTAAGATCGTTGTCTATCGCCCTAACCCTAAAAACCACATCGGTGGTGTCTTGTCCGGGTGCAATCGGAAACCGGAAGGTGCTGTCCTGACTTTCTGTTTTGATCCATTCAGATCCATTCACAGAATATTCATACCCAATCACATATCCATCGGCATCGGTGCCGTACCAGCTGAGGTTTACGGTGCTGTTCAGGCGATTGTCACCGGACAGGTTGATGGCCTTCACCGACAGATGGGTGTCCGGCGGCAGGTTGGCTATCAGGGCGTCTTTTTCGCAAGAGGCAAAAAGACATACGGATACAAACGCCAATAAGCGAAGGGTCTGCTTCATTGTTTTCATATCCGTATGAATCCTGATTGTTTTATTTTCTTACCAGTTTTTGTGCTGCAACGGGGGTACCGTCTGCCAAAAATACACGCATTAAATACACGCCAGCATTCAAGCCTGAAACATCGGTGCTCAGGTTGCCAAAGGCGTTTTCTGTGCGGATGATGCGTTTCCCGGATAAGTCAGAAACGGTGCAATAAATCGCTTCGTTCATTTGATCGGCAGTTACCGTAACCAAACCATCGGTAGGGTTCGGGTAGATGGAAATGTTACCAACGCGGTTGTGATTGAAAACCGAGGCAGGTATTTCAGGATACATCGCTTTTTGAAGGGTTGGACTGAATCCTTTTAAATCGTCATTGTTTCTTGGCTTGTAGGTCCAAACACTGAATCCATAATACAGGATTCCCACCAAGGTGTCGAGGGTTTGACCTTTCTCGGTTTTCACCACAGGCACCTGCATTTCACCATTTTGAGTTCTCAGAGCAGTATCACTCACCACAGAAACCCACAACGACGAAAAGTTGTTGTTGTTCTGAATACCGGCCTGAACACGGGCACTTTGGTTACGGGTATTGTTGTCATCTGCACCGATCATATACTCACCAAAATTGCTCAATTTCGGATTGATTACTTTGATCTTACCTCCTCCGGCATTCACATATTGCACCAACATGCTTTCATATTTTTCTATTTCGCGGGTCTCAAATTTAGCCGAGTCATTTTGCGTGATGGTCACCGGGGTCACGGTTTTGCGGTTTCCGGTTTTGGTCACGGACGTTACGTTCAGGGTGGTAAAGCCGAAACTTTCCTGCACGGTTCCTGTTACGGTCACCTCTTCAGATCTGTACAATTTAATGAGGTCTGAATTTCCGGTGCAATAAATACCGCTCCACTCATTAAAGTTGGGGTCTTGAATATACACATACTCCAGGTCATACGATTTGGCAGAAGCCGTCACCACCCCTGTTACAGTCACTTGTTTTCCAAGGTAAGGAGAGTTATCGGCGCTGTAATCCAATACTTTCTGGATATCCTGAATGGTCATTCCATTCGGACGAACGGTATAAAACAAGAAGTTGGGTTTTGAAGTAGCCAAAGCGCTTGATGGAACCAGGGTGGTGTTGGTCATGTTGTCAACGGCTTTCAGGTAATAGCGAACCAAAGTTCCGTTGGCCTGCATCGGAATGGTGGCTTCGTATTCGTCGGTGGTGCCTGATTTCAGGGTCATGGTAACCTTTACGAAAGCCGAAGCAGAGTCGTTCATATTGGTGCTGTAATACATTTCTGCAGTGGCAACAGTGCCGTCTGAATCGGCAATTTTGGCCGTAACCAGCACGTTTTCAGTGGCTTTAGGTACGCTTGGCGTGCGGTTGATTTCAGTAATGCTCGGGGGAGTCACACCAATTTTATAGTGGCTCGTGTCGAACGGATTGAGTTCATAACCACGACCGGTTCCACCCAAACAACCATTGGCTGAATGAAGAATCACACCTTTTAAGGACTCATAGCGAGTGCCTAATACAGGTGCCACAAATTTACCCTGTTTGTAAGGAGCCGAGGTACGGGTTGTGCTGTAGGAAGTGGTTTTTTGCACTAAAAAGCGGTCCGAAACATTGATTTTGTTTCCATTGGCATCCTGCACATCAAAACTCACACGGTTTCCACTGAATGGAGTCACGGCGATCACCGTCACATCTTTCAGTTCGACGAAAGAGCCTTCATAAGCCTCCCCGGTGGGCAACAAGTTGATGCGATTATTGTCGTTGAGTTTACCGAGGTCAACGGTTATTGGCTTCGGAGCGGTGCCGGTTCCCAAAACGGTCAACGATGAATTGTCGAGCGGAGTCATTTGGGTTTCTCCGGCAAATCTCGAAACGATGCCGGTCACTTTAACGGTCATGCCCGCATACAAATTGTAAATGTCGGTCACCGGCAATTGTTTGTTGCTGGCGTCGATATACACCCCCATGAGCTGCATGCCTCTGAAATCGCCCATGATTCCGCCTCCGGCAGTATCGAGCAAATGAACGCCCGGGCGGTATCCACCCTGAACAGATCCTGAAGGAACTTCCGTGAGGTTTCCATCCATAATCACGATCCCCACCACGGTGATGGTGTCGCCGAAATAGGAAGATGTATCTCTGCAAGCGGCCAATTTAGCGGCATCCACAAATTGAACGTCTCTGATCGGAACAACGGGATACTGTGCAAAGGCCATGGCGGCCGTGCAGGTGAAAACGAGCATAAAAAGTAAGTGTCTAAAATTCATAATATGACTATTTAATAATGGTGAAATTTCCTTTAAAGAGTTTGCCGCTGTTCAGGTCTTCAACGGTAAAAATATACAATCCCCGCGATAAAATCTGTGTTTCTGATGACAACATATCCCAGGCATGTTCTCCGCCTGAAAAGCTGTTCTTTTCGGGGTTTTCCGCCCCAAAGGTTTGAAACCACCGAATGTCTGACCCGTTGTATTGCGGGTTGTGATGGATTTCGTCAATAAAATCACCGGCAGGGGTATAAATTCTGATTTTGCAATTCGCGGGCAAGTTGGCGAAGTAAATCTTGCGGCTTTGTTCCTGAAAATTGCTCTTTCCTTCCCATGAAGCACCGGCATAATAGGGATTGGGATAAGCAAAAGGTTCCACGGTTTGGATGTTTTCAACGATCGGTTTTCCGGGGAAGGCCCTGAAATTATTGGCGAGCAAACTGCTTTCCAGGCTTTCGAGGCGACTTTCCGGATTGCCCTGGTCATAGGCCGTTAAGGAGATGGCGTATTGCCATCCATTCAAAATATTTTTGATGCTGAAACGGTAGTGATACGTGGTGGTATCCCCCTCGAAAGTCATGGGTGTGGGAAGCTTGATGTCGGCGAAGCCGGTTTCGTAGTTGAACCCATTACCCGGAAGATCCACATCGGCAATTTTCACCAAATCTCTTTGCAGGTTGGAAGATCCGGTCACGTCAAAACCCAATTTGGTCATATACAAACGGTAGCCTTCAAAATCCTTTTTCAGGGTGATGGGGTCCACCGATCTTTCGGCATTGTCAGACCAATAAATATCAATCTGATGATCTCCCGTCACCACCTTGGTTTTGGGGATATCGGGCGGTGCCGGAAGGATGAAGCGGGTGATTTTGCCATCGCCATTCGCATCTTCGCCATCGTCTAACCGACCGTTAAAATTCTTGTCTTCGCCATTATAGGCCGTTTGTGCCCAATTGGCATTGCCCATGAGTTGGCTTTTCTGGGTCATGTTATCGGCGGCATTCGGATTTCCATCTTCTGTTTTTTTGGCGAAGATGTAGGCATAGCTGAGGGTGATTTTATCGCCGGGCAAGAAATTTTTGAAGGGACCGACCGACAAGAAGTCGCTGCGATTTCCGGAAGCTCTGAGTTGCTCGCGATAGCTCTGTGAACCGCAATCCGGGTTTTGGTTGATGTTTTTATCCCAGCAAGGATTGTGGTTCAGCCCCTGGGTGAGTTTAGCGTATCTGGCTTGTTCTGTGGATGGAAGAAAAAAGACCGGATTGCTGGTATTGTTGAATTCCCATGCATTGTAATGGGCTTTGAAGGCTTTGTTTGACTGGGGATGCTGAAATCCGTTTTTGTCTTCAGCGCCGAGAAATTTTTGGGCCACATAACTTTCGGTGAAGCCGAGGTCACCCGAAGCATCCAGGCAATACGCCATGAAAAAAGAATCGAGAAAACCGTTGCCCCCTTTGTTGTAAAAGGCCGATCCACCGCTGCCGGCCGGGGTGATATTGATGTTTCGAACGACGGTGTTGTTCCAAAGGCCAAAATACACCGAATCAATGAGGCTGCTGCTTTCGTTTTCTATGGTAAAATTGACGATCACAAAGAAATCGCTGAAGCGATAGTTCCAGTTATACGTTTCTTGCGTCACCTTCACCTTGAGCGGTTGGGTATGTCCGCTGATGGGGATGGTGGTACCCGGAACGAGTAGGTTTTTGTCGCTGAATACCGCCACATAATCCTGATGACTGACCGCCAGGGGTGAATAATTCGGGTTGTCGGTGAGGGTCGATCTTTCGGTGAGGGATTGTCCGGGTTCAGCGGTAAATTCAAATCCGCCCCTTCCGGTAGCATAGCCTTGAGGCGCATCATAGGCCGAAGTGCTCACGGCAATCAGGTTTCCGTCGATCAGACCGCCGATCCAGAAACCGCCTTCAAAAAGATGTTCAATGCCCGAACCGGCGGGATATTCGCAGCTTGGATTTCCGCTGCCATCGCGATATCCCCGGAAAGCATTTCCAAAAGTACCCACGTTGGTTACATTCAGCCGGACGTTAGAGGCAGACGTCACCTTTTCAGAAAAGGAAGTCTGCGCTTGAATCCGGATGCTCGTGAATAGAAATAAAAGGGCTATAAACCGTTGGCCGCTCATGCCCTGCAAATATAGAAAGTTAGGCTGAAATGAGTGGGGTTTAACATAAAATTAACCCAAATGACGCGATGGGATTTTGGGAACTGAAATTCCGGCTGTTGGTTGGGATGAATACGGTAGGATGATGGGGGATTTTTTTAGGTGGATAGAAATAAATCGTTTAATTTGTGGAGAGGTGGGGGGAGAAGGTTCCTGAAGACAGGGGGGTAGGGTAAGTTTTTAGTGGGAATATGTTTTAGAAAAGGAGCAGTAAAAGCGATGAAAAGTAAATTATTGTGATAACCAGGAAAGAGAAGCAATAAATTGGATGGATGGAAGATCTGCAAAACTTTGCAAATACAGCAGTGGAGGAGTGTATACCCGCATAATTGGTGGGGGTATTCACAAGTTAGCACGAATATTAAAAGACAATCTAAATGACCGAAAACAAATTCACATGGGTAGAAACACATAAGGAGCTGACACAGTTTTTAAGCACTAAAGAAAATTCTCAAAAAGAATTAATCGACATACTAAAATCTGTTGGTATCAGCCCATTTAATGATAAGGAAAAATTAGGTGATCATGATATAGAATTAAACGAAATTGATCCATTTACTTTTTTTTGCTACATCTACAAATATGGTCCTGAAAGAAGACTAAAGTATTTGCAGAAAATTGCAGAAACCTTAAAGTTAAATATTCCAAATGATGATTCTGGTATTCCATCAGCTAATGCCCAAAGAGTTTGGTTATTCCCTTACAAATTTGAAAGAGTAAATAATGAAATTGCCAGACTCTGGAATTTCTTTAAAAATGCAATTAATAATAATATTTCTGATGACGATTTTGCAGATGTACTTTCAATAAGGAATGTTGCAAAAGCTAAAATCACCGAAGCTTTATTCAATATTAGCCCTGAGAAATATTTTCCAATTAATGGTCCATCCAAGCCGTATATATGAAATAATCGGACAAATTGACCCCTTAAAATCGCTGCAAATTGACCCCCCTTTTGAAGGGACAAAATTGGAGTGCTTAAAGAGTGGTTGAGCATAGTTCAAAATACGTTAATTTTAGTCA
>JBIIVF010000221.1:0-2825 GCA_044339595.1 Bacteroidia bacterium | reverse complement strand
CCACTACGGTATAAGAAATAACCACCAATCCAATCAGCACAATATTAATCCAAAGCGGCCATCCCAATATTAAAGTTAGCACTATGGAAGGCGCATAAATGGTAATGCCGGCTGCCATCCCGCGTTGCATCAGGAACAAAGATGCCGCCAGCAACCGAACTTTTAGATCGAACTTATTTTCGAGGTATTCGTAGGCTGTATGCACCTTTTGACGATGAAATAACGGGGCAAATCCATAGGCCACTATCAGCAGCGCAATGGGCATGCCAAAATAGAATTGAACAAATTTTAGCCCGTTTTCATATCCCAAACCCGGCGTGCTTAGAAAGGTGATGGCACTGGCTTGGGTGGCCATGATGGATAGTCCGATAACCCACCATGGAGTTGTATGTCCTGAGTTTAGATATTGATCGAGCGACTTTTGTTTTCTATTCTTATAAATCCCATAAAAGGCAATCAAAGCCAGGGTAGAGAAAAGAACGATCCAATCAAGTGCGTGCATGGTTTAAATTCTCCTCGCTTTTTTGATTTTTTCGAAGGCCTCTTGAATATTTTTAAACTTTTCTTCAGCTGCTTTTACATGCGCTTCTCCCAAAGCACTCACCTTATCGGGGTGAAATTTGGTCGCCATGCGTCGAAATGCTTTTTTTACTTCCTCGTCGGTGGCATTTTCCTCGATTTCAAGCATGCTGTAAGAATCTTTCAGAGAATGGCTGCCAAACATGGCTTTAATCGAATCGAGGTCATGGGCGTTGATGTGCAGATAGCCGGCGATGGTTTTTAAAATGCGATTTTCGGCTTCATCAAGCTCACCATCAGCTAAGGCGATTCCGGTGAGATAATGCATCAATTGCAATCGGGTTGGATGGTCGGTGGATGCTTGAATCTGAGCGGCCACTTGATGAAGGCTGAAATCCTTTTTCAGTATTTCGCGAAGTACCAATAAATCTTTTGAAGCTTTATCGGCTCCAAACTGATTTTTAAAAAAGGTTTTAACGTATTCGAGTTCGGCTTTTAACACGCGGCCATCTGCTTTCATAACCGCAGCGGTGAGCACGAGCAGGGCGGCTGTGAATCCATCCGGGGTATAGGTTTGTCCTGTATTGGGGTCGGTCAGCTGTTTACGGGTATCTGCGCTGTCGAGCAAGCTGCCGATGGCAAAACCGATGAGCGCCCCAATCGGTCCCACAAATGCCCAACCCAAGGCACCGGCTATCCATTTACTGTAATTTGCCATGCTTAATTATTGAACCAAAAAGTCTTTGTAGGTAATGAGAATATTCTTAAAAACGAGATCCTGAATGTACATCACCCTCAAGTCATCGTTTAAAAATGCATAAAAACGCTCCGGGTCATGCACCAGTTGATTGCCATCTTTATCATAAAGGTTATACATATTGTCTCCTGCTTCTTTTTTGTGAATCTGAAGTTTGGAAGTGCGATTTTTTTTATCGGTGATGGTCAGAATACAATAGGGGGTTGCTTTGCGCAACGAGTCGAGTCTTTCAGGTTCGAGCGTTTTAGGATACCCTTCACAATAAACCCCATTGAACAAGCCGAAATAGCCCAATAGAGCTGAGGTATTGACTTTTTTTCCTTCGTTGATTCCATCTACGGTGATATCTACACTGCCGTCTTTTCTTTTAAATTCAAAAGACCATTCGGGGTGTGCGGGATATTCGAGTCCTACTTTCAAAATTCCACTGTTTTCGTGTTTAAAGAGCTCTTTGCTGAGCCATTCGTCCTGATCGAGAATATAACGCGAATTGAGGTAACCGGTAAATCCCGGAATATGCACAATATAAGGATCTTTGGCGCCTTCTATCCACATATAGGTGCCCAATTGATCGGGGGTAGTGCCTCCCACATAATAGGTTTTAACCAATTTTTGACCTGACCAGAATTCTGTTTTAGTGCCCAGGGAAGCCATTCTGCTGATTACATTGTTTCGGGCTGTTTTTGGCACCGGACCCATCACTGCGAGTTTGGCCGCAGTTTGATTCAACAGCATATCTACCTTTTGATCATTGGCCCTGAATTCATCGTTGATAAGCCATTGATCTCCTTTTTTCTGAAGGATGACCGGCTTTCCACCTTTTCGGGTTAGAAATATCTTATCAATTGAAGCCGGATCTGATATGGCAAATTGCTGCAAGTCAGGTTTTACTTTTTCAATTTGATTGCGCTGATAAATAAAATATCCTGCAATAAGACCGGCTAGAAGGATGAGCCCGGCCAAGGCATAGTGTTTTCCTGTCATTTTTGGATAGGGAATAAAGATTGAGTTTTCAAAGGTAATGAATCAACATAAAAAGCCCGAACTGCATTTTAAAGGGTGATTTTTTTTAGATGAATGCTCTTATTTAGCAGATGTAAAATAAAGTGCGCAAATGAGTGTCTATTTTTGTTTGGGAAACAGTCTCAAGTGTGGATAAATGCCTAAATTCAGGATTTTACATTTGCCATTAAGTCGTAAATATCTGATAAACAGTGTTTTAAAATTTAAGAAAGTCTATTGTTTTTTGAAAATAGTTATCATAATTTGGTCAACTTAAAATCAAATTAATGTAAAATCATCAAAGTGCCCATGAATCTGCTTTGTGGAAAAGGTTTTGAATTGCGAACAAATCAAGAACTTTAACTATAACTAAAATGCAAAAATTAGTTGTTTCCTTAGCAGGAAAGCGGTCACTTAGAAAACTTAAATGTACCTAATCTCAAATTGTATCTATATGAAACGTACCATTACTAAAATTTCTATTTTGTTCAGTTTACTGATGCTTTCAGCTTCGGGATTGTTTGCTCAGATGAATGGAACTTACACC
>JBIIVF010000008.1:0-36146 GCA_044339595.1 Bacteroidia bacterium | reverse complement strand
GGATCATCGCCATTTCATTTGTATTTGGTGCATTTTTATCAGCCCTTGCCGGATATTTCGGTATGAATATCGCCACCAAAGCCAACGTGAGAACCACACAGGCTGCCCGTACTTCCCTCTCCAGAGCCCTGAAAGTATCTTTCAACGGCGGAACGGTAATGGGATTGGGTGTAGCCGGTTTGGCCGTGCTCGGTTTAGGTGGACTTTTCATCATATTCTATCACATGTTTGTGAAAGGCGGTGATGTAAACGGACCGGAAATGGAAAAGGCCCTCGAAATTTTGGCCGGTTTCTCTCTCGGTGCTGAATCCATTGCCTTGTTTGCCCGTGTGGGTGGAGGTATTTATACCAAAGCTGCCGACGTAGGAGCTGACTTAGTGGGTAAAGTGGAAGCCGGAATTCCTGAAGATGACGTTAGAAATCCTGCTACCATTGCCGATAACGTTGGGGATAACGTAGGAGACGTTGCCGGTATGGGTGCCGATTTATTCGGTTCTTATGTAGCGACCATTTTGGCTACTATGGTATTGGGCCGCGAAGTCGTTTCTCAAGATAATTTTGGTGGCATGGCCCCCATTCTTTTGCCTATGGTGATAGCCGGTATGGGACTTTTGTTCTCTATTGTCGGAACCCTCTTTGTTAGAATCAAAAGCGAAACCGATAGCGTACAAAAAGCATTGAACCTGGGTAACTGGAGTTCAATCATCATGACGGTAATTGCCTCTTACTTTCTCGTAGATTGGATGTTTCCAACAGGAGAATTGCTCATCAGAGGGGTAGCCTTTACTTCTTTGGATGTATTTATAGCTATTTTTATTGGTTTAATCGTAGGTGCTCTCATGAGCATTATCACTGAATATTATACTTCTATGGGCAGACGTCCTGTAATGAGCATCATACAGCGTTCCAGCACAGGACATGCCACCAACATCATCGGTGGTTTGGCCGTGGGTATGGAATCTACTGTATTGCCCATTCTTGTGTTGGCTGCCGGTATCTTCACCTCTTACAGTTTCGCCGGATTATACGGTGTGGCCATTGCGGCTGCCGGTATGATGGCTACTACTGCCATGCAATTGGCGATTGATGCTTTCGGTCCGATTGCGGATAACGCAGGTGGAATTGCAGAAATGAGCGGATTGCCAAAAGAAGTGCGCGAACGTACCGATAACCTCGATGCCGTTGGAAATACCACTGCCGCTGCCGGTAAAGGATTTGCCATCGCATCTGCAGCGCTCACTGCCCTGGCATTGTTTGCAGCGTTTGTAGGCGTATCCGGTATCGATTCAATCGACATTTATAAAGCCGATGTATTGTCAGGACTCTTCGTCGGAGCCATGATTCCTTTTATCTTCTCTTCATTGGCTATTGCGGCTGTAGGAAGAGCAGCGATGGACATGGTGAAGGAAGTGCGTCGTCAGTTTAAAGAAATTCCCGGAATCATGGAATATACAGGTCAACCTGAATATGAGAAATGTGTAGAAATTTCTACCAAAGCTTCTATCCGTGAAATGATCGCTCCAGGTGCCATTGCCTTGATTACCCCGATTATCGTGGGTTTCATCTTCGGACCGGAAGTGTTGGGTGGATTGCTTGCAGGGGTTACCGTATCCGGGGTGTTGATGGGAATTTTCCAGAACAATGCCGGGGGTGCCTGGGATAATGCTAAGAAATCATTTGAAAAAGGAGTCATGGTGAATGGTGTGATGGAATTCAAAGGATCAGAGCCTCACAAAGCATCTGTTACCGGAGATACTGTAGGTGATCCGTTTAAAGATACTTCAGGCCCTTCTATGAATATCCTGATCAAATTGATGAGCATTGTATCTCTGGTCATTGCTCCCCATATCAAAGGAAATGCCGGTATCGGAAGTCATCCAACCAGTGCCTCACATGGTTGCAAAACTGAAATGCATTGCACCATGGATGCTGCTGAATGTCACGGCATGAGCAAAGAAGAATGTTACGAAAAATGCAAGAGTCATGGTGCCTGTGCTGAAGGTACATGTTCGCATGGCAAAGCTTGTTGCAAGAACACATCAAAATCATGCAACATGAAAACATGTGATGGCAAATGCCATGGTGAAGGTAAAACTTGTGAACCCGATGGCGCATGTTGCAAAAAAGGCACGGCTTCCTCATCTGATTCTTCCAAACAAGATGAGCCCATGCCGCAACATCAAGAATAAACTGAATTACCCTACCCTATACCAAGGTCGAATCCACCAAAGATTCGGCCTTTTTTATGCCCTGGCGGTCTAAATGGGTTGAAATTCAGGCATTTTTTTCTTAACTTCGCGTTCCTTTGAAAGCAATTAAGCCGTTTTTCATCCTGTTATTAATCACCTTGCAGTCCTTTACGACGCGCAACACCTATGAATTGTGGGTGCATTCCGGTGGTTCAGATGTGGATGCGTATATCAGACAAACCTATGATCAATTTGCCTTTGGAAAAGAAGGCCCTTCCAAGGAGTGTTTCTCCAAAGCGATGAAAGGATATTTACTGTTAAAGTATACCGATCGCTTGCAGCATCCGAATTATTTATCGGTGATTGACATGTCTTTGAGCAGTGCGGTGAAGCGTTTTTGGGTATTAGATATGAGCCGACATGCCGTGCTTTTTCATGAACTTACTTCCCATGGAAAGAATTCTGGAGACCAATTCGCACAATCTTTTAGCAATACTGTAAACTCCTTGCAATCCAGTTTGGGATTCTTCCTCACCGGCCAAATTTACGAAGGAGCCCATAAAGCATCCCTCAAACTCTATGGTCTGGAAAAAAATATCAACCACAATGCATTTGTGCGCGGGATTGTGATCCATGGTGCTGATTACGTGAACAGCGAAATGGCCCAATCGCAACAAAAAATCGGAAGAAGCTATGGTTGTCCGGCTGTCAGAAACGAAGTCATTCAACCTTTGATTGAAACCATCGCCAATGGTACCTGTCTTTTTATCTATCATCCTACCGAAGACTATCAGAAACATTCATCCTTCCTCAACAGCGATCAGTATTTACCCTACGAATGGGTATCCACCGATTGAAAAGATTTAACCGAAGAATGCGCACCGGAACAGCCCTCTTTCTTATACTTATCTCTTTGTTCTGGAGCAGTTGTCGCAAAAACCAAAAAGAAAAACTCTCTCAGTTGCTGGCAGAGAACATTTTCGACAACGACAAACTCTCTTCCGCCATTGCTTCTGAATGGGACAAAACAGATCGCTATGCCTTCAGCGATACACTGAATGACTGGTACTTTCAACGAAATTTTGAGTCCGTTTGGGTGATCCACCTTGCCGATAGCGGATATGCAGCATCCTTGTTGCATTTTTTTGAAGATTTGAAATATGAAGGGCTTCTTCCTGAACGGTATAACTACGAGGAATTAAAAGCAATTCTACCCAAAATAAACCGGTTTATAGCCTCAGATAGTTTTTATACTTATCTGGCTCAGGCAGAATGTTTATTGTCATCGGGAATGATGTTGGCACAAAAGGATCACTACAGTGGCATGACCAATCCGGTTCAATTATTCGGATCTTCATATGGCTTACCTCTAAAACCCGAGCTTCCGCCCAATTGTTTCGACATTTTACATCCGCGTTTGTATCGCGAAGCATTTCAAAAAAGTCGTCCTCCGGAAGCAGATTATGACTCATTGTGCCAATACTTAAAATATTTGCACGATGAAGGCATTGATGAACCCATAGAATCCGTTTTTGACTTCACAACAGCAGGACGCATTGAGCCCGGAGACTCAACTCCTTTCATGCCCCGGATTGCCAAAAGATTGTATGAAATGAAGTACATGAAAGCCCGCGATACGGCCTTGGCTTCACCCTATTTTTACAATCATGCGATGTTATCCTACATCAAACAATTTCAGTTTGACCGAGGCTTGCAAAACGATGGTATCATAGGAGCCAACACCTTTATCCATTTAAATTTCACCCGCGTTAAACTCCAGATGGAAGCCATGGCGAATCTTGAAAGGATACGTTGGTTGCATATCGATACTTCGGTTCACATGTACCTGCGGGTCAATTTGCCCGAATTCAGACTTTTTATGCACTATCCCGACAGTGTTCATTCGATGAAGGTGTGCATCGGAAAACAAAATAGCACGGACTATGATAAACGCTATGCCCATTATCTCAAAACCAAGAAATGGCAGGATAAACCCCGGAATTTTGAAACACCGCAGATTTACAGCAGGATCAGTCATTTGGTATTAAATCCAACATGGACGGTACCGAATAGCATTGTTGCAAGGGAGATGTATCCGCACATGATCAAAGATCCTTACTACCTGAAGAAAAACAACTATATTGTTTTGTATAAAGACAAAGTTTATCCGAATCCGGAGAACATTCGATGGTATAAATACAAAGCCAACGCTTTGCCTTTCAAATTTGTGCAGGAGTCAGGTGATGATAATGCCCTGGGAAAAATCAAATTCATATTCCCAAACCCTTACAACATCTATCTTCACGATACGCCCTTAAAAAGCAAATTCAATCAGAATGAACGATCGGTGAGTCATGGTTGTGTGCGTGTGCAGGATCCGCTCAACCTGGCCCTGTTCACGAGCATTCAGATGGATCAATACGACTTTGACGACATGCGCATCCTCATGGGGTACTTGCCTTTAGATTCTACCAGAGCAGCCAATTATGACCCTTTAGATTCCAATGCCCGCATAAAACCGGCCACCCAAACCGTCAGTATTTTTCTTCATCGCAGAATACCCATATATTTCGATTATCGAACCATGTACTGGGATGAAAAAGGTACATTCTGGTGGAGAAATGATGTGTATCGTAAAAATCATGTCATAGTTAATGCAATTTTGAGATCCGGCTTTAAAAATACCTGAATTGGCTAAATTTGGAAGACTAAAAGTTTTATTCGGTTCGAATTTATGAAGACCCTATTTGCTTTGTTTTTAATTGTTTACTCTCTTGCTGTCTACCCACAGCAAACCCCATCCTTTGTGCTCAAAACAGATCCGGTTTTCAACTTAAATGGCAGATGGAATATTGGTATAGAAAAACCTTTAAAAAAGAATCTTACCTGGCAAACCAATCTCTCAATGGTGCAGGTTTATGGAAATACCGCATCTTCTTTTGGCAACCCGGCCACTTATCTGATGAAGGATGTGCAGCATCAGTTTAATTCATTGAAAGGGTTTAATGCGCAGATTCAAATTAGAAAATATGTAAACCAAACCCATTGGCTCAGTGGCGCCTTCATGGGTGCAGGAGTTGGACATTCACAGGAAGTGTTGAATTACAGCATTCAGAACAACATTACCCCGATTCGATTTAACAAACAATTCAAATTCAGAAGTGCACAGCTTTTTTATATCTCGGGTTATCAGGGCGAATTCAAGAAAAAAATCCAATACGCAGTGATTGCCGGCCTTGGATATCGAACCATGAATGAAACCGCGCCTTACTCATTTGAAATATCCAATATGTATAGCCGAAAACTTTATGGCATATTGCAATTTTCAATGATGACCCCTGTTTTTAAAAAATTAACGGTAGCTAAGGACACGACGAAAGCGAGCGCAAAACCAAACTTGAAAGCCTCCGTTTGGATCAATCCAATTTCCATTTTTTTAGAAGGTACCGGGTTAACCGGCGGTTTTTCCTTCACCTCCAAGGACCGTATTAACTGGACCGTAGATGCCTGGTATCACGAAGATAAATTCAACAACAATTTTTTCTCTTCTGAGACACAGATTATGTCCTTTCAAGGGATAAAGTTAGGTGCCCGCAAATTCACTAAAAAAGCATTGGCAGGATTTAATCTCGGCATTTTTACAGAATATAATCATCTCGAAGTCATTGAAAGATCGTTCCTATTGCCCATCGAACATGAATTTTCGACCATCAAAGATCAATTCGCTTTCGGAATGCAATATGGCTATGTTTTCATGTCTTCATCGGGTATTTTTCTGGATATCAATGGAAACAGCGGTATTCGTTTCGGAAATGCACCACAGGTGGAAGCTTCCAGAATGGGTAATTTTAGATTAAATTTTAACAACGGCACTTACAACAAATTATTCTTAAAAATTGGTTATGCGTTTTAACATCGTTTTTTTGTCCTTGATTTGGGGTCTTCAACTCATCAACCAACCACTTGTTTTGGCACAAGACACCGTGATATATAATCAGAATGCGAGAATATTTCCGGTAATTGAAGGTGGATCCATGGGCTACGAATACGTAGTGGGAAAATGGAATGACCGTTACAGCAGCATCAAAGGCCAAATGGTATTTCGAAAGAATGACATGTTTTCGAACCACAACGGGTCAGAAAATTTCCGGGAGCGAAGTCTTCAAATTGAATATCGTAAATATCTCAAAAAGAACACGTTACCCATGAATGGTATTTTTCATGGTTTTGCGATTCATGCCAGTCATTTTGAAGGTGAAGTGAGCAGTTTTATGCTTGATGAAATGTCCAGTCAATTTGAGATCATACCGGTTTGGGGTCGGGCCATATCTGCCGGATATATTTTCGGCTATCAGAAAATGACCAAAAGTGGATTCAATGTCGATTTTGGATATTCCATGCGAATTCAACAATCTGCCGGATATGATTTTGAAGCGTATTGGCTCGATCTGATTCCTTTCAGACCCTATATTACCGGAATGAATTCAAGGGTGTTTTGCGGTGTCGGTTTGGCGTTTTAAATCGACCTCAGTCTTTAATTTTAGTCCTCTCAATGAATTTTACAAAATCATACATTTGACTCCATCCATCAAAGTAAATAGGCTAGCTTCTATGTCTGCTTTCGGAATTAATGCCTTCCCCAAATCCTTACCAAGGCCTTTCTGCCCTTGATGGTATTGGCATCATACCAACATTCAATTTCGCGGATGTGGCGATCATGCCCCGCCAAATCAATAACCCTTGAGGATCCGCCGGAGGGGATGGTATGACGCAACTCTATTTCCTGACGCATGCCATTTCCGTATACTACAATCACTTTATGGAAATCTACTGAAGCTCCTTTCACACGGATTTGTATTGCTTTAAAATCTCCCTTGGCGGCAGTCACCCGAATGACGTCGTGATCTAAGCGGTCAGTCACCGTGCGTTCTCCCAACAATTGCCATTTCCCGCGTTGAGCCTGACTCCCCAACGCGAGAAACAAGGCCACTAAAATCAATATTATTTTACTTGCTTTCATATCCTTTTGGTCTTTTGAAAGATAAAAGGGTTGCATCTCAGTCGGATTTTAAAAACCTGAAAGCACCAAACCGGCTGCCGCGGTATTCAATTCCTGACCATCCCCATCCTGAAACATAGGCGTAGGATAGTATTTTGCATACAAATTAAAATTGCCATATCCGAAGCTCACCATATATCCGAAGCGATAATCAGACAAGTTAAAATCGTCGCGAACTTTGCGCTTTTCCTTACCGCCATCGTACCATTTCTGCTTTTGATGGCTGCCAATTAAATATCCGGCCTGCACACCTGCTGAAAAATTAAAGGAATGTTCTTCGTCATTGGGTTTTGATTTATAATTCAATATCAACGGAACCGTGAGGTATTGCGTAACCAATTTGTTCTTGGCATAATCACGGTCGGTAATCACCGTTGCTTCCAATGGACTGGAATTTTTCACCAAATCTATGTTGTTCGTAAAACGATAGTTGTTGAACTCTATGCCCAATCCATAGACCAAACGCAACTTGCCTTTATGCAAATTCAAACCTTGTTGAACAAAGCCCCAGTGAAAGTTAATGGAACGTGCCCGGTCAACCTCCATGAGGGCAAAGGAAGTCGGCATTTCGAATCCATTGCTGCTGAGCGCGTTATTCAAACCGAGTTCAAGAACATTCCATTCAGTAACCACCAATTTGGGTTGAACCGGAATATTTGATTTTTTGTCATCCTCATCTTTAATCACCACATCTTCGTCTTTGGTGATGATCCGAATTTCTTCATTTCCGGAAAGGCTATCACTGCCCTTCCCCTTTTCATAAATAACAATTTTGAACCTTTTGCCATCAATGATGATCGGCTCGTTTGATGTGGTATCTGTCTGTGCGATACCATTCAAGGTGAGCAGCGAAAATGCCGCACATAAAAGGATTAATCTGGTTTTCATGATATAAATATTAAGGGTTTTGATGATTTGTTTTTAAAACAAAAGCGGCATTGGCTTCATAAGCTTGTGTGCTCAGGGTAACCCATACCACAGGATTATTTTTGGACACCCCACGTTTAAAGGTCAGCTTTGGGTGACTGTATGGTTGCAACAAATTGTTCCATTCTTCTTTTAATTTGGATTTTGCATAGGAGATCGTCCAAGCAACTTCAGGAGCCTGTTCTTCAACGATGGCAGGCGCCATGACGGGTTCTACCGGCAGCATTTGGGCTACAGTAGGGGTTTTTTCTTGAGAAATTGCGGGTGATCTTCGCACGATGTCGTTCAATTCCGGATCGTTCTTCGATGAAACAATCCGGGTTAGCATCGGCCGAATTTGAGGAGCGGGGGTTTGTGGCTCTTCAAGGGTTTTTGCGGGGGTTGACTTGGGGGTTTCAATGACTACATTGGGAATGGTCGGTACAAATTGACTTGAATCTGGCTTTTCAATTGGGGTTTTAGCAGTCCAATCTTGTTGAACCGGCCGGGTTTCTTCTCGGTTGAATACAATCCAGGAAACCAAAAAGATGATCGAAGCGGCCGCCACCCAATAATAGCGTTTCATGGGTATGATAACAGGTACTGCCTCATCTTCTGATTTCAACAATGCCGCTTTGTTCATAAAAACTACCTCTTCATCCGGCGCCAAAACACAGGATTCCATCAACATCCACTCCTGCTGCCAGTCTTCATTTTGCTCAATAAAGTATCTCACCTTTTTGGCTTCCGCCGGACTAAAATTCCCTTCGAGCAAATCAAAGAGGATCATCTCTCTATTTTCAAGGGTGAATTCAGGCAGCTTTACTTTAGTATCCATATTTTTATTCGAGTTCATGGTGGTTCTCCTTTACATCACACTTTCTATACTTCCAATGTATTCTTTGAGTGCCTTTCGGGCTCTGAATATGTTGATTTTTACTTGTGCTTCTGACATACCGGTAATGGTGCCAATGGTGCGGTAATCATGTCCTTCGTAATCGCGCAGTAAAACCACTGTTTTTAACTTTTCCGGCAATCGGTTCAGGGCCTTGTTCAATGCTTCCTTTAATCCTGCAGCGGGTTGATTTTCCCAATAATGTTTCTCGGGAACGGCATCCATCGCCACTTCGTGTTTCCGTTTCCGAATCAAATCGATCATGTTGTTGTAGCCCACTTTGAATATGAAAGGCCGCGCAGTTTCATACACCACGTCTTCCCTTCTGATCCACAGCTTTTCAAAAGTATTTTGTACTACATTTTCCGCTTCCATCTGGTCTTTCAAATTTTTCTGTATGAACCTGAACAGGGCATCCGAATAGTCGTATACACATTGGTTGTATTCCTGTATGGTCATCGGGTTTATTGCCTTTTATACGACGGAGGCGGAAATTAGTTACACAATTTCAGTTATTTTTTGAAAAAAACCTTTAAGACCGGTTCAAATCGACAAACTTCGTAGCTTTGCGGGATGTCCGGTTGGTATGCTTCCTGGTTTGATTCTCCTTATTATCACATGCTCTACAAACACAGAGATGATGAAGAGGCGCGTTTATTTTTAACGCATTTGACGCAGTGCATTCATTTGAACCGGGGCACTCAAATTCTGGATAAAGCATGCGGGCGCGGAAGGCATGCAGGGTATTTAGGAAAATTGGGCTTTGAAGTAACAGGCACCGACCTTAGCAGCAACAACATCAAACATGCGAAGCGATATTTCGGAAAACTGGCACATTTCGATATTCAGGATATGCAGCAGGTGTATAAATCGGAATATTTCGATGTGGTACTGAGTCTTTTCACCAGCTTCGGATATTTTGAAACCGATGCAGAAAATCAGCATGTGCTCGATGTCACCTTTCAAGAACTGAAACCGGGAGGCTATTTTGTATTTGATTATCTCAATCCGAATTGGGTTCAGGCTCATCTCAAAGAAAAGGAAACCAAAACCATTCACCATATAGAATTCAGCATTCGCCGTAATATTGATCAAGATTGCATTGTGAAAGACATCCATGTTAAGGATGAGGAGTTGAGTTTGAATTTTCAAGAAAAAGTAAAGGCTTATGGCCTTGAAGACCTTTCTAAAATGCTGATTAACAGTGGTTTTGAAGCCCATTCCGTTTATGGAGATTATACTTTCTCTGCATTCGATGCCTTGCATTCTCCCCGAACCATTTTGATTGTTCAAAAACCATGGACAGTGTAGTACAGATTTTTGAAATGGATGCTGCCTTGTTTCAGTGGGTCAATCAAGGTCTGTCGAATGCATTCTTTGATGCCATACTCCCACATTTCAGGAACAAATATTTCTGGATTTGGCTTTATATCATACTCATTGCACTTGCTTTCAAAAAGGACAAAAAATCATGGATCATGCTGTTATTGGCGGCCCTGATCGTATTTATGTGCGATGGCATCAGTGCCGGTATCATCAAACCTTATGTGATGCGCATCAGACCTTGCAATGACCCCAACATTCAGGGAGGATTGAATTTGCTCGTACCTTGCGGTTCAGGATACAGTTTTGTGTCGGCACACGCGGCCAATCATTTCGGATTGGCCATGTTGTTTGGAGGATATTTTTCGCGATGGTTTCCAAAAATCAGGGTCTATGCCCTGTCGATTACATGGGCATTTCTGATAGCACTTGCACAGGTTTACGTAGGCGTGCATTACCCATTTGATGTTATCTTTGGCGCGTTAATCGGCATACTGATCGGCGGATGGATATGGAAAATTTTTAAACCTGTTTTCAGAGAATCACAACCATGAATTTTTGGATCATCTTTATATTGTTCTTTTTCCCATTGATTGGAGGCATCACGGCCACCCTGATCAAGGATGAAAAACACATCCAACTCAAATTATTTCTTGCGTTTAGCGGGGCGTTTTTGATTTCCGTTTGCAGTCTGAACATTTTGCCCGAGATCTATCACCACGGAGGCGAAAGCATCGGATATTATGTGCTGGCCGGATTCTTTCTGCAAATCATCATCGATCAATTTTCAAAGGGAATCGAGCATGGCCATTTACATTTGCATGAAGTCAATCAGGTACCCTACAGTGTCTTCATCGCTTTGAGTGCACATGCCTTTATGGAAGGAATGGGGGTAGGTGCCAATATTTTCGAAAAGCAGGTTCAGAACAATTTCGTTTTCGGTATTGCCCTGCATGAAATCCCGGCGGCTTTCGCCTTGATTTCCGTGCTAAAGCACAGTCGTAAAGATAGTAAATTCATCTATGTTTGGCTCATCGCCTATGCATTAATGGTTCCATCCGGCGCCTTGCTCAGTCATTTGCTAAAATTGAATGATTTTGTAGATTCTCAATTTTTTTATGGATTGATGGCCGTCGTAGCAGGGGTATTTCTACACATCAGTACCACCATCCTATTTGAAAATTCAGACAACCATAAAATCACCCGTCTCAAATTGATTTCGATAGCTGCGGGAGTGTCGCTTGCTTTGTTGGCAGCGAATTTCCATTTGGATTGATCTCTAAATCAAAACCGACAACTTGTAAATCACTTTGAAAAATCCCTTTCAAGGGAGAATTCGTCCATTAAATTCTCTGCTGATTATTTTGGAATGCATACAATTCATTTACCAAAATGGTCGTTCCAATATCAATAACCAAACTTGATCATGCATAAATTACTGCTTTTGTTCGCCGTCTTGATGACCCTGTCATTTGTGATTCCGAAAAATGATCCATCTCCAAATAGAATATCGAGCGAAGTCAAATCCGGATACCTCCATTTTCAATTTTCACCGGACAATACATATTATCTCACCGGTTCAAACGATACCCATTTTGTATTCGCACAGTTAAAGGCAGATGCTTACAACCCTGTGAGCAGCAGTCGAACGCCATTAAACCTCTGCCTGGTCATCGACCGAAGCGGGAGTATGAGCGGAGATAAACTTAAATATGCCAAACAGGCCGCAGATTTTGTAGTTGATCAGCTCAAGCCGGAAGATTTTCTAAGCATCGTGATTTATGATTCAGAAGTAAAAACACTCTTAAAGTCGACGGCAGTATCCGATAAAAGCCACATCCACCAGCTCATCAGCACCATTCAGTCGGGAAGCAGCACCAACCTAAGCGGCGGACTCTCAGAAGGACATTCACAAGTGAAGGCCAATTTAAAATCCGGCTACGTCAATCGCGTATTGTTGATGTCTGACGGTCTGGCCAATGCAGGCATCGTAGAACCCGAGCGCATCAAGCAACTGGCAACCCGTATTAACATCACCGATGGCATCACTACATCCTCCTTTGGCGTTGGGGCAGATTTTAATGAAGACCTGATGATGGGCATCGCTGAAAGTGGTTCAGGCAATTACTATTTTATCCAAAACCCGGATCAGATTCCGGATATTTTCAGGAAAGAATTAAATGGATTGCTTCAGGTCGTAGCGCAAAATGCGAAGGTAAAAGTGAATTTACCTGAAGGCGTTCGGTTGGTTCAAATGTATGGTTATGAAAACGTGTCCACCGATTTGTCGAATCCTGAAATTATTCTTAGGGACATTTCGAGTGAAGATCAAAAAGCTTTTCTCATGAGTTATGTGCTTCAGCCCGGCACTGCTAACCCTTTAAATTTCAAGGCCGTGCTGTCGTACGCTGATGCGGTTAACGGCAACGGTGAGATCAGTGAAACCCTGCAATTCACGGTTCAACCCACCGATTCAAAAATGCTTTTAGATCAAAATCTCGATCCCTTGGTGATTCGTGAGTATGCCACTTTTCATGCGAATTGGCTCATGCAAAGGGCCATGACTTTGGTGGATCAGGGAAATTATACCGGAGCCCGAAATCTGATCGACGGCTCTGCCAGTCTAAAATATAAATATGGTGCTACCGTTACTACAGATCCGAGATATATGAAACAGGATTCAATGATGTCGAATTATAAGACCAAAATAAAGGATTATGAAAGCATGAATGATTACGACAAAAAAGTGCTTCAAAAGAGCAATAAGTCGATGAATTACGAAATTCAGAAGAAGAAGTAAAATTTAAAACGTCGTCAGTTCCTTCAAGGTTTGCTTTATTTCAGCGATAACGGATTCAGGCACCTCGCCAATTCTTCTCGACAGTCGGTCTTTTGAAATGCTCCTAATATGGGAAACCAATACTTCTGAGGTGGCACTGAGGCCATTTTCGGATGGCGGCAAAATCGGATTCCCTTTGTAATGCTTGATTTTGGTGGTCAGCGGACAACAAATGACCACCGGAGCATATTGATTCATCAAATTGCCGCTGATGATGAGAACCGGCCTGTAACCATCTTGTTCGCTACCTAACACAGGTCCCAAAATGGCATACCATAATTCGCCTTGCTTCATGCCTGTTCATCTAACTGACGGAGATAATCATCCATACCCTCTTCTGCCACTTTCATGAGATCTACATCTTCATTCATTTGTTTGTAGGAACGGATGTATTCGGCACGGGTCAGGTGATCAAGGTATAAACGCAAAGCGGATTCCATCAGTTTGTTTTTAGGCACTTTCAATTGTCGGGCTTTTTCTGCGAGCTTCTGCAGTAAATCATCGGGCAAAGTGGAGGTGAATGTTGTCATATTATAAATATATTCCACAAATATAAAATACATTTTTTGATTTTCGAAAAGCTTACTCCGGCTTTTTGTCCGTCTGATTTTTTTTCATCCTGCCCGCTTTTTTCAATGCTTCATGGATAATCCATTCCAACTGACCGTTGGTGCTTCTGAACTCATCCGCCGCCCATTTCTCCAGAGCCTGATAGGTGGATTCATCCATGCGAAGAGGAAATGATTTTTTGGCCAAAATGAGGATTGGATTGAATTAATGATTTAAAGTTCCTGCATTGATGACTGGACTGGCAGACCGATCGCTGCATAACACCACCATCAGATTACTCACCATGGCTGCTTTCTTCTCTTCATCGAGATGTACAATATCTTTTTGACTCAACATGTGCAGGGCCATATCCACCATCCCAACCGCACCTTCCACAATTTTATGTCGAGCGGCTACCACTGCTGTAGCTTGCTGTCTTTGTAACATCGCTCCGGCTATTTCACTGGCATAGGCCAAATTGCTGATTCTCGCTTCGATCACTTCTACTCCTGCGATTTTCAATCGTTCGGTCAGTTCATTTTCCAATATCTGATCCACTTCATCCCCTCCTGATCTCAAGGTAATTTCGGCATCATGGTCTTCAAAATTGTCGTAACTGAAGGTTCCTGCGAGTTTTCTTACCGCAGATTCACTTTGAATCTTCACAAAATGCTGATAATCATCTACTTCAAATGCTGCCTTAAAAGAATCTCTGACACGCCAAACCAAAACGACTCCAATCAAAATCGGATTTCCCAGTTTGTCATTTACTTTGATGGATTCGCTGTCGAGGTTCACCGCACGCAACGAAAGTTTCTTTTTTGAAAAAAATGGGTTTGTCCAGAAAAATCCGTTTTCCCGCACACTTCCTTTGTATTCACCAAATAAAGTAATCACTGCACATTCATTGGGAAAGATAATAAGGAAACCGGCCAAAACGAACAATAGCACTGTTCCGGACACAACGGCAATCGGGATATTCTTGGCGATTCCACCGAATATCGCAATGGCCAATAAAACAAGAGATAACACAATGCCAACATAGCCACTCACAGGTTTAAATGATTTTTCCATTTTTTTTAAATTTTGAACAAAGATATCATTTTGATATCATATCGTACCACAACTTAAGGAAATATTTGACTAATTCGATAAAAAGATGCAGTTTGCAGACGAATCTAAATCACATCATGTCTTACGAATTTATTCTTGTAGAACCTGCATATCAGCCCTATGTGGCCTTGGTTCGCCTCAATCGTCCGAAGGAGCTCAATGCCCTGAATCTCCAGCTCATGCTCGAATTGAAAGCGGCTTTACAGATCCTCGATGCAGACCCGGAAGTGCGAGTTATTGTGATTACAGGAAATGAGCGGGCCTTCGCCGCAGGAGCCGATATCAAGCAGATGTCGGGCAAAAATGCCATTGACATGCTTCAAATAGATCAGTTCAGTACCTGGGATCAAATCAGAAAGACCAAGAAGCCCATCATCGCTGCGGTGAGTGGATTTGCCCTCGGCGGAGGATGTGAACTCGTGATGCTGTGCGACATGGTGGTGGCGAGCGAAACCGCTCAATTTGGACAACCCGAAATAAAAATCGGCGTGATGCCCGGCGCAGGAGGAACGCAAAGATTGCCGCGTGCCGTAGGCAAAGCGAAAGCCATGGAAATGGTGCTGACCGGAAATTTTATATCTGCCGAAGAAGCCCTGAAAAGCGGTCTCATCAACAAAGTAGTACCCGTTGAGTTATACCTTGATGAAGCCCTTAAATTGGCCGCTCAAATTGCCGCTCAATCACCGATAGCGGTGCAAATGGCCAAAGAATCGGTCTTAAAAGCTTTTGAAATGCCATTGCAGGAAGCATTGTATTTCGAAAGAAAGAATTTTTATATGCTTTTTGCCACTGAAGATCAAAAAGAAGGCATGAACGCATTTATTGAAAAAAGAAGTCCTGAGTTTAAGGGACGTTAATCATAAACAAAATGAAAAATTCCATCCTCTTATTCCTTTCCATTGGCTTTATCCTTGCCTGTTCTGTGAAAAAAAATACCATGGTCGTACCAAAACATACCATCATCGTCCCCCCTGCCTTTGATGCAGCCCAAATCGATAAAAACACTGCCGCTTGTGACAATTTCTATCAATATGCAAACGGCGAATGGATGACCAAAAACCCGGTTCCTTCTACAGAATCGAGGTGGAGTTCATTTAATGTGCTCACCAAAGAAAACGATGCCAAATTGCAAACCATTCTGGATGAAGTACTGAAAGGAAAGCACAATCAAGGCACCAACAAACAACTCATCGCAGACTTGTACAAAAGCGCCATGAATGATGAAGCAAAGGAAAAAGAAGGGCTGACCGCCTTGATGCCGATACTCACAAAAATAATCTCTTGCAATAACAATGCAGATCTCATTGCCTTGTACCCTGAAATGATGAAAATGGGTATTACAACCCCCATGGCCATCTTTGTTACCCGAGATCGCAAAAACAGCAATCAATACTTAGTGGGCATGTCGCAAAGCGGTTTGGGTTTGCCCAATCGCGACTATTATCTGAAGGAAGACGAAAAATTTGTTAAAATCAGAGAACAATATGTGGATCACATCCATCGGGTGATGGAATTAAGCGGCATGAGCGACAAACCCGGTGCCAATATTCTTGCTTTTGAAACCGCCATCGCAAAAATTCAATGGTCGATTACCGAGCAACGCGATCCATTGAAAACCTACAATAAACTCCCTGTAGCCGCGGTAAACGGAAATTATCCGCTATTGAAGGTTCAGAAAGCCCTTGAAACGCTGGAATTAGGATCCGCACAGGAAATGAATGTATCCCAACCCGCCTATTTCGAAGGCCTCAACCAATTGTTGAATGAAACCCCGGTAGCCACCCTCAAAGCTTATCAGATCTGGCATCTGATCAACAGTTTTGGTGGAAATATCGGACCGAAATACGAAAAAGCAAGTTTTGATTTCTATGCGACCGTTTTGCGCGGAACCAAAGAAATGAAGCCTAAAAACGAAAGGGTTTTAAGTGCCGTTAACGGGATGTTGGGAGAACCTTTGGGACAGTTGTTTGTAGAAAAATACTTCCCGCCCAGTTCTAAAGCTTACATAGCCCAAATGATTGAGAATTTGCGTTCTGCTTACAAAGAGAGCATCCTCAATCTCACCTGGATGGGCGATACCACCAAGCAAAAAGCACTCAAAAAACTCGAATCGTTTACTTATAAGGTGGGTTATCCGGATGAATGGAAAGACTATTCATCGTTGGTGATCATGCCCGACAAGCATGTCGAAAATGTACTCCGCATCCGCGCTTTTGGGCACAAACTGATGGTAGAGAAGCTTGGAAAACCCGTAGACAAAAAAGAATGGGGCATGACACCGCAAACGGTGAATGCCTATTACAATTCTTCCAACAATGAGATTGTGTTTCCTGCGGGAATATTGCAACCGCCGTTCTTTCATATCACGTACGACCATGCCATCAATTACGGTGGAATTGGCGGGGTGATTGGACATGAATTTACCCATGGTTTTGATGATCAGGGCAGCAAATTTGACGGAGAAGGAAACCTGAATAACTGGTGGACCGATGCAGACAGAGCTGCATTTGGCATACTTACCAAAAAACTGGCAGAACAATACAGCAGCTATGAACCCATTCCGGGCATGAACATCAAAGGTGACATGACTTTGGGCGAGAACATCGCCGATTTGGGTGGATTGACCCTGGCCTATGCCGCACTCAAAAAACAGCTTTCAGGAAACGAACCTGCCCCTATCGACGGATTCACCTGGCAACAGCGCTTTTACCTGAGCTGGGCCAATGTTTGGAAACAAAACATCAACGAAGACGAACTCAAAAACCGATTGATTACCGATGTGCATTCACCCGGAGAATACAGGGTATTGGGCCCCTTGTCTAACATATCGGAATTCAGGGATGCTTTTGGATGTAAAGCAGGTTGCAAGATGAGTAAGCAGGAAGCGGAAATGATTAAGATTTGGTAGACCAAATATCTGCCGACGAGATTTTCAAAATTTCACTCCTAAATACAAAGCATTGGACATGAAATAATTATGATCCTTCATTTGAAATTCTCTATCCGGTTGGTAGAAAGCATGAAAATCAGCGTTGATGCCTAAAACATATCGCTTTTTATACACGAGGTTTTCTGATATGCTTAGTTTGACACCGGGCCCATCGAGGGGGGCGCTTCTATCACGCACTATAAACGGTCTTTCTTCACCAAACCTAAACTGAAATCCTCCCCCATATTTTGTGACAAGTGCAAGATTATTCATGATATTGGATCTTATAGAACCAACACAACCTGCAGAAAACAAAAACATAGTCAGTCCTCTAGAATATCGTCCATACTTCTGGTCAAAGGGATTCACTATAAATAGATAATTCTTACTTCTAAATCCATTGTATTCTATTTGCATGGCCAATCGATCATTCCATTCACGTTCATATTTCAAATGGCTGATGAATAGTCGGTTGGGTCGAAAGACATTATCTTCATAGAAGCTAGATATATTATAATCCCGAAACTCCGGAAGATAAAAACCTGTTGTGCCGATGCTAATTTGATTTTTATATTTCCTCAGTGTATCGTTGTTTGCAAGAATAATCACAGGTTGCATCATCAAAAATAATATAAATAAAATAAGCTTTAAGTTTCTCATGGCTTCATAAACTTTAAGTGAACAATACCTTGATGTGTAGAAACCAGAAGAAAATATACTCCAGAAATAAATGATGAAGTGTTGATGGAGCATTGATTGCTACTGTTATCAGACATAGAATGATAAACCACTATTCCATGTGCATCATAAACTGAATATTCATAAATTTCAGGTGTACCTTTTATAGAGTTAATCGAAACAATAAGATTATCACCTACCGGATTTGGATATGCATACAAATCATCAAATTTAGAATCAAATTTATTTCTCAAATTAAAAGGCACTCCTTCCTCAGGTAATAATTCTGGCCAACAGTACGGCACTTCCGCAGTTCCTATGCATTCACAACAACCGCCTACATTTACGTTGGCCCATGCACGACAAACTTGCACTTCTTCAAATGAACATTCTCCGAATAAAAACCTCGTTGACTTTAGTGTAGCATCTCTAAGGGCTGCAAACCCTGATTTCTCGCTAAGATGTTTAATGGTTGCAAGATGAACGATCGCTTCTGCCTTGGCTAAGGTGATTCCTGTTGCGGGAGAACAACCATAGCCGCTATTGGCACCTCCTTCTGTTAATAGGTAAAACCAACGACCAATGACTCCACAGTTGGTATGTTTATAACATCTGCTTCTATCCCTTCCACAGTTACACGCTGAATCTGTGTTCAAATACAAAACTCCCATATACTCTCTTGGATTACCATCATTTGCCGGAGTTTGCATATTTCGTGTAATCCAATTCGCATCTTCTCCTATGGTCCAATTATGTGTTCCACCATTTGTATATGCTTCAGAACCCAAACCAAAAATATCAGCTAAACCCTCATTTATAGCGCCCGATTCTTTACAACCATCTAATTCAGAGGTCCATCGAATTACAGCATGTGAATATTCATGACCTGCTATATCGACTACTGCATCTAGCGCCCCATTGTCTTCAGATGAAAAAAATATATGATCGGGCTTTTTATTATTATCTTCCCTCCAATAATAAGTATCCTTATTTGTATCATTATGGTCAAAAATAATAACTCTAAGTTCCTTATTTTTCCCATCCGTGCCAGCTCGTTTAAATTTTTCATTCCAATACGAATAGGCCCTATTAATAGAATAATGAGTTTGAGTTTCCAATGGATAATCACTACCAAAATCTCCGTCTACATCGGATTTTAAATCATAATATCGCCAACTATTCCCAATATCTTTCCTTCTTGTTTTAATATTTTTCCCTCCATCATTTGCCCATAAGTAATGTCGTCCATTATGCAACTTTGAATCGATATATAATCCATTCCCGTAAATCGGACTATCAAAAGTTGCCGGATGCGATGTTTCGCGCAACTTAATTACTTCCCCGGTAAAAACATCAATATATACGATAAATGAATTAAACGGAACCAAGGAATGTATTTCAAATTTCCATGCAAGTTTCCACTGCAACGGATCCATGGAATAATATGGACTGTCCAAATTTGCGAAGATCAATTCCCCTTCTGGATACCAAGTAGTATCTCCTTCAAATGAATCTAACTTGAGATAGTATTCCAGTGAATCATCTTCCCAATAAAACGTATCACATTCAAGCTCAGCCAAGGCAATAGACAATGCAGAAGATTCTGTGATATCCGGTGATGTATCTCTATCTCCAAGTCCTTCTACTATAAGACCATTTGAAAGTAAAAGTGATCCGTTATAAACATGTTCATTATAAATCGCATTTTCTACAAGAATGCTTTTATGAAATTGATGATACGTGTTTTTAACCATATAGAGGATAGAATCCATAACTGAATCTACCATAATTAGGGTGTCAAAAGTCCCAAGCCCACTGTAAGATTTTAAAGTAGAATTTACTGTATTGGGTTCAATTGAATCACATTTCCAAGTGATAAATCCGGTGGTATCAAAGGACCTAATTTTGGTCACCATAAAACCATTGGAAGTGTCCGACAAGGTCAAAAGCTGAGCGAAAGAGGAGTGGCTATATAAGCAAACAAGCAAACAAGCAAAGTTTCAGATTTTTTATCATAAATTCTTCGAAATGTTTATCGAAAATAGTTAAATACATCTTTAGAATAGTGCTACAATACATTTATTACGCCAAAATGACAAAATGTTATATTTAATTAATGCATAGAAACGGGATAGCAAAAAGCTATTTAGATATTAGGCAATATATTAATTTCTAGCATATTAAGTCGAATGTCAATTCAGATGAACTGCAGGAGGTCAAAAACAACGCATATATAATGGTTGTTACCCGATCGAATTCCTAACCTTTTGGGCATAGTCCCGCAAGGCTTGTGAAGGATCTGCTCCGGCGGCCACGGCTTCTTTGATCCAGATGGCTCCCAAAACATGGGTCAGTTGCTCTCCTTCATCCTCTCCTTCTATGTCGATTTCAGGCTTTAACTCTTCATACAAAGCGGCTTCGGCCGCTTTTAAATCTTCGAGGGTATGTTGGTCTGCTAATTTTCTGATGACCGGTAATTTCATATCAGTTTGATTTTAGGTGTCCCAACATTTCCAAAACCTTCTCTTCTTTGCCGGTGGCGAATCCTTCGCTGAGGCTTCCAGCTGCAAAGGTTGCGATAAAGGGCAGATTGTTGACCCCTGCCATTTTTCTGGCTTCCGGATTTTGCTCTGCATTTACATCGAGAAACAAGATCCCTTCATTTGCTGCATCTTCACTCATTCTTCTGAATTTGGGAGAAAAAAGTTTACAACTGCCACACCAATCGGCATAATATTTTACGATAACTTTCTGATTGGAGGCAATCAAATTGCTGAAATCACTGTCTGTACTTACTTGAACGGCCATATTTTTTTCTTCAAAGATAAAGCGTTCTATGACGCTTACGGAAATCTTAATTTTCAATTATCATATAGTTATTTTCAATATAATAGCCTATTTCATAATTAATATCAATAAATACGGATATTTTATCCTCTCATGAATTTCCCTTAGCTTAGCCCCATGATTAGAATGTTGTTTCTATTATTATCCGCCCTCGCGTTTTTTGGCGGTTGCAAAAAACACCCGGTACAGCAAAAATATTTAGACGACCCCTCTGTGGTGCGGATTTTAACCCTTCAGGATGAGCGCAACACCTCCGCTCTCATCCCTTATCTGAGGGCAAAAAAAGCAGAACACAGAACCCTGGCGGCCTATGCCTTTGCGAGTATTCGGGATACGGCTGCCCTTCCCTACCTGTATCTAAGCTTACTCGCAGAAAAAGAAACAAATCCACGCAGAGCTGCCGCTTATGCGATTGGTCAAACCGGTGATTCTAATTCCGTGAGCACCCTCATTGAAGGATTTAAAGCGGAAACCTCTTCTGAATCACAAGCAGTTATGCTGGAAGCCATCGGAAAATGCGGTGGACTCAAGGCCAGACAGTTCCTGACTTTGTTTCAATCAAAAGAGGCTATGCTGGATGCCGGCAAAGCATGGGGACTTTTCAGACTTTGTTCAAAAAAGCAATTTCACCCCGACATGTTGCCATACTTACTGACCACCGCAACCGGAACGAATCTCCCGTCGCAAACTGCCGCATTGAATGCCCTGTTGAGATCGAAAGCATCTTTGGGCGATTCAGATTTGTTGCGGATCTTGTCGCTTCAAAATCATCCGGATGAGGACATCCGAATTTTAAGCAGGAAATTAACCAATGCTCCCGCCGTTGAGCAAACGCTCACCTTCTCAGATCAATTTATGAGCAATTATCAAAACACAGAAAACCCTTATCACAAAGTAGCCATGATTCGGAAATTGAGTGGCACCGGTGAAGATATGCTCCCTTTTTTGGAAAATCAATCTGCCCTCAACCATCCTGCCTGCATCCGCACCGCGGCCACAGAAAAATATCTCACTACCGCCCCATACAATCCTGTTTATGCTGATTTTTTATTGCGTTGCTTACGCAGCAGAGATCCTGCCCTCATCAGTCTGGCTGCCATACAAATCGGCACCCTCGAATTGGCGGAAGCGAAATATGTGGTAGAAATGAAAAAAGCCGCAGATTCACTGACCTTGCCCAGAGACATGGAAACCCTGGCAGATCTCAAAAAAGCTACGGCTAAGCTAATAGAAGAACCCTATGTGGCCCCAAAACCGGAATACAACCATCCGCCCGATTGGAAAGCCATCGCACAATTGCCGGATACCCTCACCATCCAATTAGAAACCACTCAGGGCATCATCACCATGCAATGGCTCACCCGTCATGCCCCCGCATCGGTTTGGAACATTTCCCAACTCGTTGAATCAAAATTTTATGACGGCAAATACTTTCATCGGGTGGTTCCTGATTTTGTGATTCAAGGAGGCTGTCCACGCGGTGATGGTTGGGGAGCCTTAGACTGGACTCAGCGCAGTGAAGTATCCAACGAATTGAAGTATGTTCGAGGCACGGTAGGACTCGCCAGTTCCGGAAAAGATACCGAAGGCGTGCAATTCTTTATCACCCATTGTGCCACCCCTCACCTCGAAGGGAATTATACCATCATTGGCTATGTTTCAAAAGGAATGGATGTGGTGAACAAAATCAAAGAAGGGGATCGAATCATAAAAATGACCCGTATTTAATCCCTGAATTCATGCGCAAATTTTTAACAATTCTCATTCTTTTGAGCATAAACACCCTCACCATGGCCAATACCCATTATACCGTTTCATTCGAGAACCGAAACGAGCATTATGTCAACGTAACCATGGAAATCCCCATGGAGACTGCCGGATCGGTAGTCATTGGCATGCCCGTTTGGACCCCCGGTTCATACAAAATCAGAGAATTCAGTCAACATGTGGATTTCTGTGAGGCATTCGATGCTGATTTGCAACCGATAGCCTATCAACGGATTTCAAAAAATCAATGGAAGCTGGAAAGCAAAACAACAGGAAACATTTACTTTCGGTACCGTGTGTACGCTTTTGAAGTATCCGTCAGACAGAGCTATTGCGATCAATATTATGCCTTTCTGCACGGTACCGGAATTTTCATGTATGCCAAAGGATTCGAGGAAAAACCTTACACCTTGAAGATCGTGTTGCCATTTGATTGGAAACATGCCGAAACTGCCATGGAATCAAAAAATGAAATGTTTATTGGTCCGGATTATGATGCCCTGGTGGATGCACCCATCGCCTGCGGGAATTTTGACATAGCGAAATTCGATCTAGTGGGCATCCCCCATAAAATTGTGATGGTTGGAGAAGGCAATTACGATCTGATTAAATTCTATCAAGATGTTAAGAAAATTTGTGAAGAGGCCACCCATATTTTCGGAAGCCACCCTTGTAAACAATACATTCATTTCATTCAAAATGTATCCTCCGGAGGGGGCGGTTTGGAGCATGCCAATTCACAAACCAGTCAAATGATACGCACCGAGTATCAGAATCCTGTTGCTTATAAGCATCTCCTGGCATTGGTAGGGCATGAGTATTTCCATTTATGGAATGTTAAGCGGCTTAGACCGGAAGGATTGGGTCCATTTGATTACGACAAAGAAGTATATACCGACTTGCTCTGGTTTTCTGAAGGATTCACAAGTTATTTCGATGATTTGATGGCCTTACGGGCAGGATTTTATACGCAGGAAGAATATTTCGAAATTTTGGGAAATGCCATTTCACAGAACGAAAATCTGCCGGGAGCCCGATTGAATTCTATTGCCGAAAGCAGTTTTAATGCCTGGGTAAAAACCTATCTTAACAATGAAAATACCGCCAACACGCAAGTTTCCTATTACAGCAAAGGCATGCTCGTAGCCTGGTTGACCGACATGACGATTCGTGATATCACCAAAGGGAAAAAGTCATTGGATGATTTCATGAAAGCCATGTATGATCAATTCTATCTTAAAAAAGAACGGGGGTTTGTCTATGAGGATGTACTGGAGATGCTGGAAAAAATCAGTAATAAGGATTTCGAGTCCCTGTATCAAGAGTGGGTAAAAGGCACTAAATCACCGGATTATGCAAACATTTGTTCTGCTGTCGGATTGAATTTAACCTTGCAAGAAACCTCCACCCCCATGTCATTGGGCATTCGAACCATGCAGGAAAAGCGGTTTTGCAGTGTAACCTTTGTCAAATCAGGGTCGGCCGGATCGAAAGCCGGATTGAGCGTGCATGATGAAATCGTACGGGTGAACGGCAAGCCGGTTAAGCCCGATTTGGAAACCGTTTTATCTAAAATGAAAGCAGGCGAAAAAGCTGAACTTGAAATCAGAAGACAAGGGGTTACCCGTTATTTAACCGCCTGGCCGGAGACATCCGTTACCAAAAAATATACGGTTAAGTCCGACCCCAATGCAGAACAAAAAAACAAAAACAAACTGCAAGGCTGGCTCACGGGCAATCAGAAATAATCAAGCCATTGATTTGAAATGAACCTATTTAACTCTTTTTTTTATTCACTTAAAACCCATTCTCTATTTATATCAAAAGACACTGCGGATTCTGGATGACCTTTAATTGGTCTAAAAGTCCTTTCTTTACGGACTACTATACTCATCAGTGATTACGCTTTTGTTTATTTTCTTAAAATCGAATTTCAAAATCAATATCACCTTGCCGCGGAAACCTATTGTTATGCTTGGCATACCTGTAGCCTTTTATTTGGGCTTAATTCTTGATGAAAATGATCGGCGATTATTCTGAGAACCCTTTTGAAGGATGCTATAATGATGTGCCGATTACCTCCATTTCGAGAAACCTTGAAATCGATTTACGACAAATGTTGAAATAGGAAAATGTAGCCGGACCCATCGTTGCTGAAAATGGATTTTTGATGTAAGGTTTTAAGACCTATGAAGGGTCGGCATCAGCAACCTGCTCACTGCGCACCATATAATCAGATACTAAATCCGTCAGTTCATCAAAGTCTATGCTCAAGGTGGCGGAAGAGATGGTGAATGGACTGCCATAGTATCGATAATTCATTTGCGCTATGATGTTTTTCCAACCTTTGAACTTCTTTACATAGGAATCAGGATCTTTGAGGTGTAATAAGAGGATACGGGTCCGTTTCACATAGGCAATATCGAGTTTGATGACATCTTTCCAAAACACAACGTCTCCATTTCTAAAGCCGGTATTCTCTGCGATGTAATCAGGATGGAGAATTAGGCCGGGTCTTTTGTCTTTAAATCTTCGTATGCCGTAAATAGCGCATAATCCGAAGAAAATAAATCCTGCGAGCCCATACGTTTGCATGAGTATATCGCCGGAAGGAGAAGAAAAATAAATCCAAATACTCGCAACCACAAATCCAAGAGATCCGATGGTGAGCACAACAATTTTCTTCTTGCTCAATTCAATGATCCGAATATTCGGATTGGACGTCAAAGTTTTATTCTAAAAACGTGAAGAGAATCCCCTTTACAGGTATTGGTGGGGATCCAGTAATTCTTTGAGACTTTAGATCCTGACAAATAAAAATCAGCCTTCACCGGAAACGAAAACTTTTTATCGAGGGCTGTAGCTTTTTCCTGATTTTCCATAACACGGGTAAAAGCGCGTATGTCTTGAACGGTATCGTTCCTATTACCTCCAAATCGGTATATGTGACTATAGCCTCCGATTTTGTTGGGTGCATCGATGCGAAAAATCACTGAATCTCCATTCTTCCATCCTCCGGGAGTTTCCAGATTAAAAACAAATTTTGTCTTGTTTCCTTTTACCAGCAAGTCGGCTACGATGTTGTTAAAAGTATTGATGAGATTATGCCAACCGAAGATTCCACGGGCAAGATAAATGGTGCCGTTTGCCCCATCATTGAACCTCAGACTCATGGGAACTGAGTCAAAATCATGACTAAAAACAAACAATCCCTTATCATCGGTTTGAGTGGCGGATATAAATTTTTCTTTCGTGCTATCGTTTCCATTGAGTGGACGGGCATCTTCCCAGAGTTCAATGAATTTACCGGATAATGCAACCGGGTTGTCGCATTCTTCTAACAATCTCCCACTGACCTTATTGCCGGGCTCAGGTTCAATCTCCTTGCATGAATTTTGAAACAAAAAAAGTCCCGCACACAATATCAATAAGTTTATTTTTTTCATTAAGAATAAATCCGCTGCGAAGATACAGTTTATCCTACAATTCAGAAATTCAGCAAAAAATCTCGCATCAATGAGCTGTATTCACTTGAAAATCTACCTTCCGAATGTATGCGCAGATCATTGGATGCAACGTCGAATTCAATTTTTGAAAAATGTACCAAAATTCTGGTAAACGGATACCCTTCTTTATGACACACCGATAAAGATCGTTTCACAAACCATCCGGCAATCAGAGCCTCTTCAGTCCAAAACTTGAAATCGTCATAAGGAAAAACTATCGAAATTTCAGCATTTATAGTGGTAATTTCATACATCTTAATAAAAAAGGAAGACACATGAAAACGTTCTTGATGTCGCGCTTTATGTCGTCTGATTTCAGGTGCTGCCATACTATCCCGAAAAAATGGAGGATTACAGACCACCAAATCGTATAAAACAGTTGACTGCATATGGGCATAATCCTGAAAATGGGCTACCGGTTGATTTGGGAAGGGAGATGATTTAAAATTGCCGTTTGCCTCCTTTACACTCTCTTCATCAATGTCAATGGCAATAATCTGTGCCTCAGGCGAACGTTGCGCCATCATCAAACTAATCACGCCGCATCCGCAACCTACCTCTAAAATATGTTTAGCAGAAGACACATCGGTCCAACTTCCAAGCAACAGCGCATCCGTGCCAATCTTCATGCTTGAAAGGTGATGTTGCAATGCGAACATCTTCATTTTAAAGGTACTGTGCATAGGGCAAATTTCATGGAAATCTATTCAACTGCAGCATCTTTATCATGGTATTATTAACTTTGACCATTCATACATCCATTTTTGATGAACCCGGAAAAGACTCGCTTCAATTTGCGCAAATATGAAAATTTGCATATTGTTCTATGGTTGATTAAGGACACTTTCTGGGTGCTGGACCTAAAAATTCCCGGATTAATCATGGTATTCCCCACCCTATTCGTTGCTATTGACATCACGAGAAGATCCTTTGAAATTAAAGCTGATTTTATGCATAATCTGGCGGTAGTATGCTGGATCTGTGCCAATGCCATATGGATGATTGGAGAGTTTTATTTTGATGATCGCCTTCGACCGGTAGCCATTGTGTTCTTTAGTTTAGGGCTAACGGTAGTAGCGATTCACTATATTTTTGGGATTAAACGAGATCAATAGACCAAATACACCGGCAAAACCTTGTGATGCCACTCGTAATGAGGCGATTTCTTATATAAAAAATACAGTCGTTCGTGTGGGTTGGCTGCAAAGGCGCTGTCGGTAGCCAATTGGTTCTCAAATTCCCTTTTCAGCAATGGGTCCTTTTTCAACATTTCAGCAGCTTCCGGTTCGAAAACGTAGGTGCTGTACCATTCTTTTTGTTGTAATCGGGTATCAAAAAAGTTCCAATTAAAATAGGAATCCGGAGCATCAGGAAAGAACACTTCTGCTAAAAATCTGGTGGCCTTTTGCTTTGCGGGGATGATCCAAGAACCTGCCGGAATTCTAATTTTTTGTACTATTTCCTCATATTGGCTGTGGTGATGAAAATAATGGCCTTCATAGGGTTGACCGGCGGTTTCATAAGAAGTTATTTTCATCAAAGTAACCGACATCATGGTATCCTTCATAATGGGTGTGAATTTCACCTGCTGAGATTCAAGCAATCCTTTCACATGGTGAAAACCATTGTCTAAAATGTAGAATTTCGGTATTCCTTTGCTCAAAGTGGGATCGACTTCTCTGAAATATGGAATTTTCAAATTTACCGGTGTACTTCTGTCGTAAGTCAAAATGGTATCGCCGGTTATTTCACTGAATCTGTATACGGCTTTATAGCCTTTAAAAGGCAAATAGACAGGCTTCTCCATATTAACTTGCCAATCCAGCACCACGTTTTGAGATTCGGTGAGCATTTTTCTGGCTTCTACTCTGTTTTTAATCAGGTTTTGCCCTTCGACTTTCATTATTTCAAGCGCTGATTCCAAAAAGTCATACGTTACTTTTACCCTTTCACTAAAGGGCTTTAGCATCAGTGTTTCTGTGATAAATCCAGGGGTTTGAAACAGCGCTGCATAGCCACTTGAATATCGTGGACCGTCTATAAACACTTGCATTCCGCTATCCGGCGGGGTGTTAAAAACATTCACATAGGGCACCATTTCTTGTCCTTTGGAGGCCATTTGTTCGTACATTTTATCTTCCCACCCTTTTTTGAAATAAGTGCTTAAAGGAGGATCTAATTTTTGGTATAAAGTGGGCAAGCAAGTCATGGTATGCCTGTAATCCGCACCATTGCTTACATGGGTTTCAATGTATAAATCAGGATCTAAACGCTGAAACAAGGCAGCAAAGGAATGGGCGTTGCGGGAGTCTTGTTTGATAAAATCTCGGTTCAGATCCAGATTCCTGGCATTGCCTCTGAATCCGTATTGATCCGGTCCTAGTTGATTGGCCCGGCTGTGGGAATTCAAGTTGCGAGCTCCACCCACATTGTAATATGGAATGATGGCGATTTGTACCTGATCCAACCACTTTTTCTTTTCAGGATGAAAAAGCAGATCGCGAATCAACATCATGGAAGCATCCACTCCATCCGGCTCCCCGGGATGGATGGCATTGTTGATTAAAAGCAGCGGCTTCTTTCGATTTTCGATTCCTTTGGTTTCATCATTTCCAATCAAAATCAGATGCAATGGCAATCCTTCGTCTGTTAAGCCTTCTTCTAATATCGTTACCTCTTTAAAAGCCTGATTAAGTTTCATCCACCAGGCTATTCCTTCTTCATAACCGGCAGTTTTCCGACCTTCGGATATTTCAAATGGGGTGATAAAATCTTGTTTGTTTGCCTTTTTGCATGACGAAATGAGTCCTGTAAAAAGAAACAGAAAGGCCATTAACACAGAATTGCTTTTTTGAATCATACGCTTACTTTTGTCCGGATGAAGATCACGGGAAATATACGAAAAATGGAAACGAGTTTAGAGGAGGTTGTTTTGTATCGACTTCCACTTTACGAGATTCTGGAGAAAGGTGTTTCGGTTGACATGAATGAACTCATTGGCCAAACCATCAACATCCGTTTTGAAGGAGCCATCCATTGTGTGGTGAGCGGGAAAAAAATCAAAAAAACTTTTGGTGACGGAATGAGTTACGAAGTTTTTATGTCTTCACCGGAGGCCTCTCCCAGCATCATTCGGCCGGAATTAAGCCGCATTCACGAAGGAATTGCGCTCCGTGATTACGATTGGGAAATGGCCCATCACATGCAGCCGCATATCGTATATTTATCGCTCACCAATGATGTTAAAGTGGGGGTAACCAGAACCCGGCAGGTGCCTTATCGTTGGATAGATCAAGGCGCGACAGAAGCCGTTGTTTTGGCTGAAACGCCCTATCGACAAGCGGCAGGATTAATAGAAGTAGCCCTCAAAGATCACCTGGCCGATAAAACGAACTGGCAACGAATGTTGCGGAATGACATCAGTCCACATGATCCTATTGTTGAAATCAAACAAAGGATGCTACCCTTTATACCCGATGAACTCAAATCCTTTTTCAGCAAAGACAACAGTGTGTTGCATATCAATTATCCTGTTGAGAAATATCCTGAAAAAGTAAAAAGCCTGAAACTCGACACTTCGCCTGAAATAGAGAAAAAACTTGCGGGCATCAAAGGGCAATATTTGATGTTTGAAGACGGCTCGGTGCTGAATGTCAGAAGCCATTCCGGCTATAGAATTTCGCTTGAATATTAATTGAGTTCATTTCTTTTTATGTCATCAGAGGCTTTTTCAACCGATTGATATATTGATTACTTTTGAGACTAACTACTAAACATGAAATTGAATTTCACAGCACACACAGACGAGCATCTTCCTATCCTGTGCGATCTCCGTAAACCGGACGATCAGGAAAAAGTTGAAACATTGATCAAAAATCATCCGAATCTCAAGATTTTAGATGAAATCAGAAGTCAGGTCGGAGAATTAATCAAAAGTCGAAACCCGACCAGGCTCTATAATACGGAATTATTGAAAGAGGCTGTGGATGCTTTTTTTGAAGGTAAAAATTCAGATGAATACGGAAATTGGTTTTACTATCCATGGTTAGCGTCGCTCATCCATGTTCTGCCTGAAAAAGAATTTATAGAAGTACGTACCAACCGAAATAGAAATAAAATCACCACCGAAGAGCAACTCGAATTGAGCACCCGAAAAGTGGGTATCATTGGATTATCGGTCGGTCAGGCCGTGGCCACAACCCTGGCTTTGGAGAGAATTTGTGGTGAATTGCGCATAGCTGATTTCGACATACTCGAATTGAGTAACCTGAATCGGATTCGCACAGGATTAAAGAATTTGGGATTAAACAAAACCATCAGTGTGGCAAGGGAGATTGCTGAAATGGATCCTTATCTCAAAGTAATCTGTTTCAACGAGGGCATTACCCATCAAAATTTGGATGCCTTTCTGACAGAAGGAGGCAAACTGGATGTGTTGATCGATGAAAGCGATGGTTTAGAGATCAAAATTACCTGTAGAGAAAGAGCAAGGCATTTTGGCATACCTGTTTTGATGGAAGCCAGTGAACGCGGGGTGGTGGATGTTGAGCGCTTCGATCTTGAACCGAATAGACCCATTTTACATGGATTGCTCGATGGGATGGATTTGGAGGCGGCCAAAAACGCCAAAACTAATGAAGAAAAGGTTCCTTTTATGATGGAGATCGTCGGACTCGATTCTTTGTCGGATCGGATGCGATCATCCATCCTTGAGATTGCCCAATCCATTACCACCTGGCCCCAATTAGCATCTGCGGTGACCTATGGTGGTGGCATGACCGCCGATATTTGTCGCAGGATATTATTAGATCAGTACCGCGGATCCGGAAGATATATCGTAGACATTGCCGATTTGGTGAATGATGAGGTTGCGCCACTCCGGAAGAAAGAAATTGAGTTTGAAATCCCACCGGCTAGCAGCGGAAGAGACTTTGGAGCCTTGATTCAAACCGGTCAACAAGGCGTTGAATTGCCGGAGGCAATCATGTCTAAAATTGTAGAAGCTGCGTGCATGGCACCATCCGGTGGGAATAGTCAGCCCTGGAAATGGATTTACCGCAATCGGGCTTTGCACCTTTTTCATGAAATTGACCTCAGTACCCAATGGCTTGATTATAAAAACCGGGGTTCACACATCAGCTTTGGGGCTGCCCTCGAAAATCTTGAACTCGAAGCCATCCATCAGGGATATGAAGTGAATATCGACTTGGTTCCTGAAGAAGATTCATTGTTGGTTGCAACCATCGTCTTCTCCCCCATCAGTGATGCTTATTTGAGCGCACATCAGCAGCGTTTCGAGCATTTTTATCCGCTCATGCGCAAGCGTATTACCAACCGATATATGGGCAATGAAAGCCCCATCAACCCGGAAGCCCTGGAAAATCTAAAAGTGGTGGCTTCTGAAATTCAGGGAGCGCGGCTGAGCATCATCAACAACCGCGATGATCTCCTAACCATGGCCAAAGTCGTTGGGGTAAGCGATAAGCTGCTGTTGACGAATGAAGTCTCCCATCAGGAATTCTTTAAGGAAATCAAATGGAGTAAAGACGAAGCCGAGAAAGCCAGGGTGGGGATAGATGTGCGCACAGTAGAACTATCGGCTTCTGAATTAGCCGGATTCAATGTGGCCAAAAGCTGGAATGCTGTTAAAAACTTGGTAAAATGGGGAGGAGGATCGGTGTTTGAGCGTTTGGGCACCAAAATGACCAAGAGTTCATCCGCGTTGGCTTTGCTGACTATGCCAGAATATTCGCGAAAAGATTTCATTGAAGGCGGAAGGGCTTTGCAGCGGGTATGGATGGAAGCCAATGCTGTTGGAATTTGCGTTCAGCCGATGTCCGCAGCCATCTTTCTTTGGGCGCGTTTGGTGCATGGAAATGGAGATGGGCTCACTGAAAAAATGGCCCGTGATTTAAGAGAAATCAGGGAACAACACCTTCGATTGTTCAACACCCCAAATGATGCCGGAGAAGTTTTTCTCTTCCGTCTTTTCTACGCCGGGGAACCGAAAGTACTTTCATTGAGGAAAAAGTTGAGTGATGTGTTTGATTATGAGGGTTAGGAGAAGGGATGAATATCGAAATAATGAATAAGGTTATAGATTCATTCATACGAGTTTAAGTACCTGAGTTTCAAATTTGGTAAATTTGGAATTCATGTATTCTCTTGTTCTAAATAAAGTGACGCTTTTCAAACTTGTAACTCCACCAAAGTTCAAGATTTATTTCATCCTACTCGTTTTTGCGATATGAAAGTGGGAAAAGATCATATGCAAGGAATTATTCCATTGCATGGTGGGTATAAAAATCTGATCACTTATCAGAAATCTGAAATTATTTATGATGGCACTATTTATTTTACCAAAAGATTTTTTCAGAAATATGATCGCACCATTGATCAAATGATACAAGCTGCCCGAAGTGGCAAACAGAATATTGTTGAGGCTAGTATGGCTTCAGCTACTTCAAAAGAAATGGAAATTAAATTGACCAATGTCGCCAGAGCTTCTTTGGAGGGGTTAAAAATTGACTTCCAAGATTTTTTAAGAACTCACAAATTACCCCTTTGGGATAAAGATCATAAATTGGTTGCCAGATTAAGGGAGCTCAATAAAATACCCAATCCTACTTATGAATTATTTAAAAAAGGCATTGAAAATGAGAGCCCTGAGATATGCGCCAATGCGATGATTGGAATGATCAAGGTTGTCAGTTATTTACTAAATAATCAGATAAAAGCACTTGAAAGTTCCTTTATGCAGCAAGGTGGTTTGAAGGAAAGAATGGCCAAAGCAAGAATTGACTTACGAAAAAAAGGACAGTAAGGACATTAAATCATGTCTTTGACCTCGCTCGTGTCCTTTGATTGAATCTATTATCTTTGCCGAAATACTTCTGCATTGAACCAAAAACATACTTCAGACCGTAAAACAGACCATATCGATTTGGCATTTGCCTCCAAGGTGGCAGAAACAGATGCTCGATTCGATTACGAACCTCTGTTATCGGCACACCCGAATGAACAGGCTGACCTAACCGATTTTTCTCTGGCCGGCAAGAAAATGCGCAGCCCCATTTGGGTATCGAGCATGACCGGTGGTGCAGAAAAGGCAGGCATTATCAATCGTAATTTGGCCAAGGCTTGTGCAGAATTTGGAATGGGTATGGGATTGGGGTCTTGTAGAATTATCCTTGAAGATGATACCTATTTAAAAGATTTTCAGCTTCGGCCGTTGATTGGCGATGATTTGCCATTTTTCGCCAATTTGGGAATTGCCCAACTCGAAGAACTTTTTGATGCCGGAAAAGCCGAATTAATCAAAAAACTGATTGATAAAACAGAAACCGACGGACTCATCATCCATGTTAATCCATTTCAAGAATGGTTGCAACCGGAAGGCGACCGTTTTAAAAGATCGTCTCTAGAAACCATCCAACAAACCCTCGACTTTCTCGATAAACCCATTATAGTTAAGGAAGTGGGTCAGGGAATGGGACCAAAAAGTTTAAAAGCCCTTCTTCAATTGCCCTTGGAAGCGATTGATTTTGGCGCCCACGGCGGCACTAATTTTGCCATGCTGGAATTACTCAGGTCGGATGAATCCCTCAAAAAACAATATGCATCGCTCGCTCACATTGGCCATTCCGCCGAAGAGATGTGCCTCATCACCAACCGTTTGCTCAATGCTGCAGATGTGAAGGTGTTATGCAAGAAAGTAATCATTTCAGGAGGGATACAAAATTTTCTGGATGGTTATTATTTCATGAATTTACTTCAATGTGAGTCCGTTTATGGACAAGCCAGTGCGTTTTTGAAACATGCCCGGGAAGATTATGCGCCCTTGCAACAATACATTCAGAATGAATTGGCCGGATTGCGATTGTCCAAGTCATACCTCACTTTGAAAAACAGCCATTAACCTCATGCCAAAAATCAAAGGATTTTCAAAACTCAGCAAAGAAGCCAAAATAGATTGGATGATCGAAAATTATTTCGACCATCCGGAACAGAACATCAAGCTGCTCAAAAGTTATTGGCACCAGGATTCTGAATTACAGCAACTGCACGACGAATTCATAGAAAATACCATCACCAATTATTACATGCCTTTTGGCATTGCGCCCAATTTTAAAGTGGATGGTAAGATTTATTGTCTGCCCATGGCCATTGAAGAAAGCAGTGTGGTGGCGGCGATGGCAAAAGCAGCGCAATTTTGGTTGGATCGCGGAGGATTTAAGACGGAAATTGTTTCTACCACCAAAACCGGACACGTGCATTTTATTTGGAATGGATCTGATAAACAAGCACTGTACGAATTTTTTGAAAACATTAAGCCCCTGTTCTTTTTAAAAACCGAACACCTGACCAAAAACATGCGGACGAGAGGCGGTGGTATACTCGACATTATATTAAATGACCGAAGTGAATTAGAGCCGGGATATTTTCAATTGCGCTGTACCTTTGAAACGGTAGACAGCATGGGTGCCAATTTTATCAACTCATTGTTGGAAGAATTTGCGGCTATCTTGAAACGAGAAGCGGCCAATAGTGTAAGTCTGAATCCTTCAGAAATTGAAATTGTGATGAGCATTCTGAGCAATTACACCCCTGATTGTTTGGTTCGATGTCAGGTTGCCTGTCCTATTTCTGACTTGCCGGATGATAGCGGAATTACACAACTTGAATTCGCGCAAAAAATAGTTCGGGCGATACGCATTGCAGAAATTGAACCTTACCGCGCGGTAACGCATAACAAAGGCATCATGAATGGCATCGATGCTTTGGTGATTGCTACAGGAAATGATTTTCGGGCCATAGAGGCTTGCGTGCATGCTTATGCATCCCGCAGCGGTGCTTACAAAAGCCTTAGCCATGCCGAAATAAAAGACGACACTTTTGTGATGTCGTTAGAAATCCCCTTGGCCTTGGGCACAGTAGGTGGTATCACCTCCTTGCATCCCATGGTAAAATTCAGTCATGCTTTGTTGGGCCATCCCAATGCCAAAGAATTAATGTCGATTGTTGCTGCAGCCGGATTGGCGCAAAACTATGCGGCGGTGAGCAGTCTCGTGACCACAGGTATTCAAAAAGGTCACATGAAAATGCACTTGCTCAACATCTTGAATCAATTGGGTGCCAATCAAACGGAAAAAGACACCTTGGTGGATGCCTTCAAACACAAAGTACCCAGCCACAGAGCTGTGGTTGAGGCTTTTTGTCAGTTGAGAGGGATAGAAGAGAGTGAGTTGAGGTAGCCTTTTGAAAAGCTTTCATTAAAAAACCGATCTCACCCCGGCACCACCAATAACTTATCGCTCACGGCTGCGCTTAAAGTGAGTATTCTACCATCCTCAAACTGTATTTGGATGCTCAAATCAAAGGGCTCACGATCGACCAAAGTGAAGGTTCGTCCCAAACGCAAATCATGCTTGTTGAGATAGGTCAAAAAATCATCGCCGGTATTCAAGACCGCGGCCAATTTTAAAGGCTGATGAGGCTGACAGCCCGATAATTTTTCATATTCCGGCAGTAAAATATTGCCTTTGG
>JBIIVF010000220.1:0-2837 GCA_044339595.1 Bacteroidia bacterium | reverse complement strand
CATTAAAAGCATTGATGGCGCCTATGAGCATGTTGTTGCTGATATTGTCGAGGTGACCGCGGTATTTCAACCATGGACCCGCCATGGAGATATGATCTGTGGTACATTTACCTTTTGCTTTGATCAGCAATCGAAGTCCTTTTAAATCCGTGCCTTCCCATGCTGAAAATGGATCGAGCAATTGCAGGCGGTCGCTGTTTGGATCAACGGCAATTTGCACCGATGAACCATCTGCAGAAGGAGCCTGAAAACCGGCATCTTCCACGGCAAAACCGGTGGGTGGCAATTCAAATCCTGTGGGTGGATCGAGTTTAACTGCTTCGCCCTTGTCATTGATGAGGGTATCCGTTAAAGGATTAAAAGTTAAATCGCCTGCAATGGCCAAAGCGGTTACCAATTCAGGGCTGGCAACAAAGGCCATGGTATTCGGATTTCCATCTGCACGCTTGGCAAAATTCCGGTTAAAGGAGTGCACGATGGTGTTTCTTTCCTGTTTTTCAGCACCCATTCTATTCCACATACCGATACAAGGTCCGCAGGCATTGGCAAATACCTTGGCACCGATTTTATCAAAAATATCCAGCAAACCATCCTTTTCGATGGTATATCTAACTTGCTCGCTTCCAGGAGTGATGGTATATTCTGATTTCGGTGTCAATCCCTTTTCAGCTGCCTGTTTGGCTAAACTTGCCGCCCGAGAAATATCTTCATAACTGCTGTTGGTACAGCTACCTATCAAACCTACTTCAATTTTAACCGGCCATCCATTGGCAGCGGCTGCGGCTTTCATCTGACTGATGGGCGTGGCCAAATCAGGTGTAAACGGACCATTCAGGTGCGGCTCCAATTCAGAAAGGTTGATTTCTATGACCTGATCGAAATATTGCTCAGGATTTGAGTAGCACTCCGGATCTGCGGTTAGATGTTCTTTAATTCCATCCGCCAAAGCAGCAACTTCTGCCCTTCCGGTTGCCTGAAGATATCTGGCCATGCTATCGTCATACCCAAAAGTAGACGTGGTGGCTCCGATTTCTGCGCCCATGTTACAGATGGTTCCTTTACCGGTGCAGCTCATCGAGGTAGCCCCTTCTCCGAAGTATTCAACGATGCAACCTGTTCCGCCTTTCACGGTTAAGATGCCCGCCACTTTCAAAATCACATCTTTGGGAGCAGCCCAGCCATTTAATTTTCCGGTGAGTTTTACGCCAATGAGTTTAGGAAATTTTAATTCCCATGGCAATCCGGCCATCACATCGCAGGCATCTGCTCCACCCACACCAATGGCCACCATGCCGAGTCCACCTGCGTTCACGGTGTGACTATCCGTACCGATCATCATTCCACCGGGGAATGCGTAATTTTCAAGTACTACCTGATGGATGATACCGGCGCCGGGTTTCCAGAAACCGATGCCATATTTATCTGAAACCGAAGCCAGAAAATCATAAACTTCCTTGCTTTCATGGTTTGCGTTAAACAGATCCGTTTCTGCGCCATTCTGAGCTACGATCAAGTGATCACAATGCACAGTACTGGGCACGGCCACCGTGGCCCTTCCGGCCTGCATAAATTGCAACAAAGCCATTTGAGCCGTAGCATCCTGCATGGCTACTCTATCGGGAGCAAAATCAACATAACTTTTACCTCTCTCAAAAGACTGAGAAGGCATTCCTTCCGTTAAATGCGTGTACAAAATCTTCTCACTCAAAGTAAGTGGTTTACCCAATATTTCCCTTGCACGGGCAACCCTTTCCGGAAAACGGCTATAAACCGCTTTAATCATGTCTAAATCAAATGTCATAAAGCTTTTTAATTTGCCGCAAAGGTAACCAATCTGCATATACATCAAAAATTTTGAGGTGCATTTGAGCGGGAAGATTTGAGGGGCGGAGTGTGCGATTGGCGGAATCAAAAAATATTTCATCCCTTGAACCGATTCCGTATGATTTCATTTGCGGGTATTGGCTTTTAAACTGAACAGACCGAACAGCAGATTGTAAATTATGGGAGTACAGGTCGATCACCCTTCATTCGTTTGATGATCGGGAATAGTTTATTCAGCAGTGTCCTGATTAAAAAACAGCGCTAAATTAGAGCATATGATTTCGAAGAATCAGGCGATCGTATGACCTTTTAATACTTTATAAAAGGCATTAATTTGATATGATTAAAAAAGCCATTATATTCGCTTTACCTGCTCGGGAAGTTTGATTACACGAACTTTTTACACGGGTATAAACAAGTTAGCACCAAGAGCTACGCTCCGGATAATGATAATTTAGTATGCAGAATGAAGGCAGTGATTAATATTTAGGCATTAAAAAGTGCTAGTTAGTTCGCACGCCTTACTCTGGTATCAAAAGTGTTAATTAAATTGCAACAATAATCAAAATTAGAAGTTGAAGAATGAAAAATTTTTTATGTATCTTTCTAGTCCTGCTTTCCTATGTAACTATTCAGGGTCAATCTCTTAGGAATGTTAATTTAAATAAGTACAAATACATTGTCATTGACGATATTTCTGGTAGAAATCCTGGAGAAACTAGGAGGTTTACGGTTAAGAATTTAAAAAAGGCAGGCTATGATATCGTTAATCTGTCAGAGCCACTTAAATCATATGACGAGTACCCAAATGACCTAAATATAAATAAAAACTTAGCATTATATCTCAGTGTAAACACTCGAACTGCTGGAACTTGTTACGAAGTTGAAATTATTCTATATGATTACAAAAATCGACAATTACACAAACGTAACGGATCCAGCTGTGGTTTGTTGTCAAGTGCTATTAAGAGTGCCATAGAAGCTTTAACGGAGTACAATTATAAATTCGATGA
>JBIIVF010000233.1:0-2841 GCA_044339595.1 Bacteroidia bacterium | reverse complement strand
GCTTAAAGCCGTAACCAAGTTCAATATAGTCCAATTTCGGCTATGCCTTATTGTACTATTTTCACTTTGGCTCGGCACTCAAAGTTTCTCTTTTCTGTCCGCTACAGCCATGGCGGCGCTTTCCACGATGGGAGCAACTTTTTATATTTATTTGGGTTACATAGGTTCATTAGTCACCGATATTAAGAAAAGGAACTATAGTTAAGTCTACGTTCGCCCATCGCTGTATTATCTGCTCAATGGGATAACTTGTTTTCACGCCTCCATAACCTAGCGGATCACGAAAATACAAATAAGGCCATTTCCCACCCGCAAGCCAGATTCTGCAGTGATTCATGAAAGTGCTTCATTATCAGAAAAATTCAATGAATAATTAAAGTCATCCCACCCAGCCAATCTATAGGTATGAAAGCGGATATTCTTTAATACTTTTGATGGCTTTAGTAGTTTAAAAAGGTATGCTACTGCAAAAAACAAGCATTGATGCCAATGGGAATTTTCAACTTGCTTATTCCAACTCTGATTCCGGAAATAGTCAAAATTAGCTTACAAAAACTCGTATATATTTTCACCATACTGAAATTTATTTGTATTTTTGCTAATATTTTTCACTATGGATAGTTTGTTTAAACGAGACACCTACTTAAAAAAAGTAGAACCCTATATTGGTAAAGAAATCATAAAGGTACTTACAGGACAAAGGCGGGTTGGTAAAACAATTTTACTGAAACAAATCCAAAATTTGGTACATCAGCTTGATAAAAAAGCAAATACTGTTTACATCAATAAGGAACAAAACGAATTTAAACAGATTAAAAATACAGATGATTTGTTTCAATATATCAAACCAAAATTAAAACCAAAACAATCCAATTATGTATTTATAGATGAAATTCAGGAGATAGAAGAATTTGAAATTGCATTAAGGCAATTGTTGGTAAAAGGGGTAGATATTTATTGTACAGGAAGCAATGCCAATATGTTGTCGGGTGATTTAGCTACGCATCTTTCTGGCAGATATATTGAGTTTCATATTAATAGTTTGTCGTACACAGAATTCATTCAAATGCACAAACTACCCAACAATAACGATACATTAAATAAATACATACGATACGGCGGTTTACCTTATTTAGTGCACTTACCCTTAAGTGATGAGATTGTTTACGGCTACTTAAAAAGCATTTACAATACCATTATATTGAAAGATATTGTAAAAAGGTATAGTATTAGAGATGTTGACTTTTTGGATCGTTTGGTTGAATACCTGTCGGATAATTTAGGAAGCTATGTGTCTTCTAATAAAATTAGTGATTTTTTAAAATCTCAAAGGGTTCATTTGTCGATTAATACGGTAATGAACTATTTAAAATACCTTAGCAGTTCGTTTTTTATAAATAAGGTAGAGCGCATAGATATAATTGGTAAAAAAAGATTTGAAATAAACGACAAATATTTTTTTACCGATTTAGGGTTAAAGCATTCCATCATTCCTTTTACAGGAGCACAAATAGGCAGTGTGTTCGAAAATTTAGTGTATAACCAATTAATATACGAGGACTATAAAGTATTTATAGGAAAACATCAGGATAGAGAAATTGATTTTGTGGCTCAAAAAGGCAATGTAACCAAATACATACAGGTTGCTTATCAATTGCCCGATGAAAAAGTAAGAGAAAGAGAATTTGGAAACTTGCTTAAGATTGAAGATAATTATGAAAAAATTGTGGTTTCGGCAGATGAATTTACTACCGATTACAAAGGAATTAAACATATACATATCCGCGAGTTTTTGTTTAACTAATTAATATCTTGTTGAACGCTTACAATTTCAAGGGAATTCATATATTCATCTCTTTTTTGAACAGGTATTACCATCCATTTATAACCTCCCGTTGCTCATAATGTATTCATTAAGAATCTACCCATGCTGCCATTTCCATCCAAATACGGGTGTATATAAACAAATATGAAATGTCCTAAAACTGCCCTTACGGATGCTTCGGGTTCTTTGGCTAATCGGGAAAAAAATTCCACATTATGGAAATATTTGAAAATTCAATTTCATCTATTTTATTCTAATATATTGTTTTTAAACGCATTAAAACGGAAAGAAATGGGTGGCACAGCCTTTGATATGTGATGAAAATCACATCGATTAAGAGAAGCAAATTATGTCAAATAACATCCCATTTAATAACGAAGACTTATAATGTTTTCTTCCCGTTTTTAATTTATTTCGCGCTCATCAAAGAAAGGTTTTCCTTGGTTCCCAATTATTTAAGAACTAAATCATAAATATCAAAATCTTAAACGCATGAAAAAAATAACCGCTACACTATTATTTTTTCTATCGATCAGCCTAACTCAGGCTCAAGAAATAACAGTAACTTCAGGTACAGCGTTTCAGATTCCCGGTGGAGTTATTGTAATACTCCCTAAAATCTGGACCAAAGGTTTAGTTAAAAAATCACTTAATTTGACTAAACAATATGACAAAACAAACACGCCGCAAATTTTCGCCTGAGTTTAAGGCGAAAGTTGCACTTGAAGCCACAAAGGAACAGCTTACATTGGCCCAGCTGTCTCAAAAATTTGAAGTTAACGCTGTAACGATTTCCAAGTGGAAGTCTGAGTTTTTAGCCAATATGTCTGCTGCTTTTACCTCTCAAAAGGAAAGCTCTGACTCAGAGCCTGAAGTGCCCATTGAGAAACTCTACGCTCAAATTGGAAAGCTGAAGGTGGAGCTGGACTTTTTAAAAAAAAGTGCAAAGAAATTGGGAATACCCGAGAGCGAATGGAAGCCATCAAACTAAAGAACAGTACCTTGTCTTTGCGCCG
>JBIIVF010000007.1:0-36184 GCA_044339595.1 Bacteroidia bacterium | reverse complement strand
CATATTGTTTAGTCAAATTAAGTGATTTTTTAACTAAACCTTTGGTCCAGATTTTAGGGAGTATTACAAACATTGGTGTTCTGAAAATTGCTTTAATCGATAATTTCAATGCGGAATGGCTGATTTATTTTTGATGAACTACATTAATTTGATGGCGAAAATATGACAATATTGAATTGATTTTTTTTTTTTTGAACACTGACTTTTGAAGTAAATGTTTGAAATATGAAAAATAAAAGATTCTTTAAATTGTTATTTTTATTGTTCTTAATATTATGTTTCAATGGGGTTTTTGCTGCTAAAATATATGTCATTACAATTCAAGGTGGAAGGACATATTGGTGTAATAGCGGTGTATGTGGCGTATGCTATGACTTTGTTCAGGTTAAAGATTCACCCACTCAATATTCAAAAACCTGCACGGGAAGGGGCCCCAATTGTTGTCCAAAGACAGGCATTGTATCTGTAGGAACTCCACCATATCCGGTCAATATTGACTTAATTGAAGAGTCAGTTCAAAATCAAATCAATAATGGGATTACTTCAGGTGCCGTAACTTTGCTCAATCCTTCCGGAGTTGAAATTGGTAATTATTCATGGAATGGAACTGTAAATGAAGATGATTTGATCGATTGCACAATCACGATTACATTGGATGAGTAGATTACTGATATTTGTTCTACTTTTTACGACTTGTAAAGCATTCCCTCAAAGTTTCGGATCAATTTCTCGTATCAGTCTTAATGCTTTAGGACTGAATTCAGAATTAGATGTTTTGAATTCCGATGAGGGTGGATTTGTATTATTACTGAATCAGGAGAGGATATTAAAAGTCGATAGAGATTCGGTGTATCAAATAGCCTCCAGTGAAAATAAGTTATCGGAAAAAGCGCTATATAGTGGTGATCATATTTATACATTCGAAAACAAGAAACTGGTCAAGTTTAGGATTTATAATGGGAAATTGATTCGAGTAAAAAGCAGGAATGTTAAGAATAGGCATAGATTAAGACATCTTGTGCTATATGGGGTGTTTAAAGAAAAAAAAGACCTGTTTTATGTATTTCAATACAACAATTTTAAAACATCATACGGGCATGATGTGATTTACATATATAAGACAAATGAAAATCTCCGATTGATTAAACACATGGAAATTAATGTTGGACCGGAAATATTACTTAGTCCATTTAATTTCCAAAATATTGCTTTTGAATCTGGAAAAATTAGCATTGCATTGCCATTCACGCATCAAATCGTAAATGTCAACGCAGATTTGGAGATTGTCGATACTTGCATATTAGATACAGGACATTACTATAAAAACAAACATCTTCTTGATTCCTTCTTTAAGCGGAAGTCTCCAACATCTTATTTATATAGGCCTTCAGATTTTATGGATCAATGGATGAAGACGTTTGACTCAGTTTGCACTATAAACAAATGGATATCACTTCATAATTCAAGTGCTTTTTTGGTTTCTTCATTTATGAAATATCGAAATCTGTATTTGCTAAAGGTCATTGACACCAAAATACAGAAGAGATTATATGCCGATACCTTTGAATTTGGTAGTGAAAAAAATGGTCATTTGGCTTATTCAACTCGTGTCTACTTTAACAAAAATAAAATTGGCGCTATTCCAAGAATTAAATATTTAAGTGACAGCACTTTTAGTTGGGATATAGATTTTGTTAAATATTGGGCTGGCAAATCTTTCGAAAAGTCTTGGTTTGACACTTTGAATATACAGAATGAATATGGCCATAAGATTAATATGAATGAGTTTAGTAACTTTATTTTTGCTGATTTTCTATATTGTGTTGGATGTAATCCTGGAAGTGAAATAACATTACCTACGAGTAAGACAATAATGTTTTTGGCATCTGAGAAATCAGAACCTCAAGCTAAAATGCGATTTAGAGCGGCTAAAATGAAGGAAATACATCCGCAATTAACCAATATATTCTTTCTTGATTCTCAGCAATTTAATTGGTTAACGTCAAAATACTTCGAAATGAATACATATTACCCGCTTGATGAATATTAACATCAAAACGAATAAATAATCCGGGTTAACCAGGCATTGGTATCCGTCTGATTATGGGGTCCTTGTAGGTAGCTTTCCATTACCGGGGTCTTATTTCTTAAATCATTGATAATAAACCACTCTTGCATATTCCGATGGGCACGTTTTAATTCGGTATGACTTCCTTTCAAATAGGATTCTACATAATTTTTAAAGATGAAAATTTGAGTCACCCCCATGTTGGATGTATCATTCGGGACGCCCGAAACTAAACTTCCTTTAGAGACGAGACCATAAAATCTATCTGTGATGACGTTGTTGCCTACTTCATTGTATATCATTGAACTCAATGGATCTGAAAGTTTATCTCCTTCCAGCAAACTATATCGCTCTATATTTTGTAAGATTTCTGCTCTGTAATAATCCGTACTGTCAGCAGAGAAACTCTGTCGCATGCCTTTCATGGTAATGCCCATAAAAGTTCTGACTTCGAGCTCAGGCAAATTTTGTTGCTGTTCGCAGTGAATTTTCAGGGATTCCATATGCGCTTTAAAAAATGGCTGATAATGTCGGTCAATGAATAAATTGGAGATTCTCAGAAAAAACAGAGTTCGTCCTTCAAAGGATAGGGTCACTAAGCAGCTATCCCCTAAATCATTCAGGGTATACATCCCTTTTCCGTGACTTTGATATGGTTTAAAAAAATCCATCTCGAAACGGATGTCTGTTTTGTTGGCTTTGGTAATCCGGTATTTCCCGTATTCATTCGAGTGTTTCCATTTTAATCCAGTGCCGGTTTTACCTTCAGGTTTAACTACCACAGGTATTGTGATAGATGTAAAGGCTTCTTTTAAACTGTTGGCGTTCTCTTTAGCCATTTCAAATGACACAATCGCCATGGGCTTGCGAATGACAATTTCTTCGGTAATGAGCCATTTGCCGGGGATGAATGCACAAATCATCACAAACACAGATAACAGAATAAAGAAAAAAACGAAAATTATTTTGAGGATATTCATGTTGCCGGCTGCTGTTTATCGAATGATTGGATGTTGAATTTTCAGGTGAACAAAATTAGAGGAAATTGAACATTATTCTATCTGCATCGGTTATACTAAATTGCAGCTATGATAGGATTTGAGTTCAGCAAGTTTCAGCCATCAGAAGGGAAGTCACATTTCGACCAATTGTTGAAGTTGTTTTCTGAGCTTTTGATCTATACTTCCGGCGATGTGCCTGAGGCCATCAGCTGGATGAATGAACTCGACAGGGAGTATAAACTCACCACCAGTGAGTATGGTATGGGTGATTTTATTGAAGACCTAAAACGAAAAGGGTATTTAGTAGAGGATGATGTTGAACAGGGTGTTTTAAAACCGGGAGCTTCCATGGAAAGAGTCATGAGAAATGATGCCATGGAGGAAATATTTGGTAAGCTCAAGAGATCCGGAAGTGGAAATCACCGCAGTTTTTACGAGGGCACTGGCGATGAGTTGAACGCCAATTTAAGGCCATTTCAGTTTGGCGATAACCCTGAATTTATTGCCATCAATGAATCGCTGAAAAATGCCATGATCAACAGTCAGTCGCTCGATTTTAACATGACACACGACGATCTGGTGACCCATGAACGCGACATGAAGCTGCAAACCTCCACCGTCATGCTCATCGATATTTCTCACAGCATGATTCTGTATGGCGAAGACCGCATCACACCGGCCAAGAAGGTGGCCCTGGCCCTGAGCGAAATGATCGCCCGTAAGTATCCCAAAGACACCCTCGATATTGTTGTTTTTGGCGATGATGCCTGGCAGATTGAAAAGAAAGATAGTCCCTACCTGCAGGTCGGACCTTTCCACACCAATACGGTCGCCGGTCTTTCTATGGCGAGAGACTTACTTAGAAAACGCAAAAATCCCAACAAACAGATTTTTATGATCACAGATGGGAAACCGAGCTGTTTGAAAGAGCCGGGTGGATACTACAAAAATAGTTTCGGGCTCGATCGAAAAATAGTAAACAAGACGTTGAACGAGGCGGCTGCGTGCAGCAGAGCCGGCATTGGCATCACTACCTTTATGATAGCAAAAGACCCTTATCTGCAGCAATTTGTTCAGCAGTTAACGGAATCATGCAGGGGGAAAGCCTTTTATTCAGGATTGAAGGGATTAGGAGAATTTGTATTTGAAGATTACGAAAAAAATAAGAGAAGAAAAATTTAATGACAAGCAAAGTGAACATCATAACCACCTTGGGTGAACTAAAGGCAAGCGGATACATTTCTAAATCCGTAAAAGAAGAAATAAGAGAAAACCTGGTTCAACAAATAGAAAAGCACAAACCTGTTTTCCCCGGAATATTGGGATATGAAAACACAGTGATCCCTGATTTGGAAAGAGCCTTGCTCAGCCGACATCATATCAACCTGCTCGGATTGCGTGGGCAGGCCAAAACCAGAATAGCCAGAGACATGGTTAACTTGTTGGATGAATTTATTCCGGTGGTAAAGGGAAGTGAACTCAACGATGATCCATTGAAACCCTTGTCGGTTTTTGCGAAAGATTTAATCCGTGAAATGGGCGATGAAACGCCGATTCATTGGATGCATCGGTCGGAACGATATGTCGAGAAATTGGCTACACCTGATGTAACCGTCGCCGACCTGATTGGTGATATTGATCCCATCAAGGCGGTGAATATGAAACTCAATTATGGGGATGAAAGGGTGATCCATTTCGGGTTGATTCCGAGAGCCAACCGTTGCATTTTTGTTTTGAATGAAATCCCGGATTTACAAGCGAGAATTCAGGTGGCACTTTTCAATATCTTGCAGGAAGGCGACATTCAAATTCGCGGGTTTAAAATCCGTTTACCCCTCGACATTCAGTTTGTTTTCACAGCCAATCCCGAAGACTACACCAACCGGGGTTCGATTATAACCCCTCTTAAGGACAGAATCGGAAGTCAAATTTTGACGCATTATCCTAAAAATCGTGAAACAGCGATTACCATCACAGCGCAGGAGGCAAAAGTGTTGCCTGTGCAAGAATCGCGGATAACCTGTCATAGCCTAATCCGCAATTTGATAGAGCAAATTGGTTTTGAAGCCAGAGAAAATGAATATGTAGATGGCAAGAGTGGGGTGAGTGCCCGATTGAGTATTTCTGCTTTGGAACTGGTCTATAGTTCAGCTGAATTGCGGATGATCCAAAAGGGGGAGAAAAACACCTACATCAGAATTGCAGATATATATCAAGCCATTCCGGCGATTACCGGCAAAGTTGAAATGGTATATGAAGGTGAGCAGGAAGGAGCCTTCAACGTGGCCAACATCTTGATAGGCAAGTCGATACGAACGCTGTTCGCTGCACATTTTCCATCCCCCGAAACCAACCGAAAGAAAAATGCAGTGGAGCCCTATGAGCGAATTTTGAAATGGTTTGAAAAAGGAAACCAATTGCAAATCCTTTCAGATCAATCGGATAAAGAATATGCCATGGCCCTGAATAAGGTAGACGGATTGGCCGCATTTGTTGAAGCCCAGCAGCCGGACAAAGGCAAAATGGATACGTATTTATGGATGGAGTTTGTCTTACATGGTTTGGCTGAATATTCAAGATTGGGCAAATCTAGGCTGGAGAAGGGTACTTCATTTACAGATTTGATCGGCAGTATGCTCACTTTTGGAGATGCTTAATTTAAAGGGTAGATTCTTTTATTTGTGGTCAATATGGAGCCTTTTAGGAGGCTCATCCATGGCACAATCTCTTGATTATGCCTTAGACAAAAACTGGTACGCTTTGCCGTCTCGATTGGATGTGGCAGATTTTGTGCCCGATTATCCCGGGGTGAAAAACAATCAAACCACTGCAGAGGCGGATGTTTTTTACATTCATCCAACCACCTATTTCAAGAGATTGGGAAGAAATGACAACTTTAAACAACCGAGTTCTCGACGCATCACACGCTCGGTGGTGATGAATCAAGCCACCGCGTTCAATCAGTGTTTTAAGATCTATGCCCCTAAATACCGACAAGCGGCCTCCTGGGTATTGAGAAAGAGAGATGAAAGAACCGTCCAGGCGATGGAATTGGCTTATGGCGATATTGAGCTGGCATTTGAATATTACATTCGAAATAACAATGAACAACGGCCCTTTGTCATTGCCGCGCATGGTCAGGGGAGCTATCATGCTTTAAAATTGCTCGAAAGAAGAATTGAGGGCAGTCCGTTGCAAAATCGAATGGTGGCGGCTTATTTGGGTGGGATACCCATTGGACAACAAGTATATGATTCTATTTTTCAAACCGTTCCCTATTGTCAATCTGCCGAAGAAACCGGATGCTTGCTCAATTGGCAAACCCTTGGCGAGAGTGGATATTTTCAGGATATGGAAGACCATGCGCTATATTTCTCTGATCATAAAGTGGTACCCATCTCTGGCGATAGGTTGTGCGTGAATCCACTTTCATGGAAAATAGATAGCAACCATACTTCTGCCATGCACCACACAGGCAGTCTAAAATTTGCAGCAAAGACGGAAGAATTGCAAATAGTGATGGATCATCATTTATCCGGAAATGTGAGAAATGGCTATATGTATATCAGCAAACCTAAAGGAAGTTTGTTCAATGCTGCCGGACGGAATTATCATATCTACGATTATAATATTTTCTATTTAAACATTCGTTCCAATGCCTGTGAACGATTGCAAAACTGGAAGTTAAAATCGGTTAGAACCGAATAACGGCCCCTCCTTTGATAGCGAAGGGCGAGGCGCCTTCATGCTCAAGATAACTGAGACGATGAACAAAGTCTAAACGGATGAATTTAAAAATATTCTCAATTCCATAACCTACTTCCATATATGGACGGTTGTCGAATCGTCCGATGGGCGTAACTTTTTTACCAAATTCATCCTGTAGAGGTATCAAAGCAAAGTTGGCATCGCTGATACCGCCATAGACCATTTTAATGTTGGCAAATTCTCTCCATTTTAATTTCTTAATCAATGGAATCCTGTTGAAAATGATTCCGTTGAACTGATGCTCATAATGAAAGGATATATACTTATCGGTTACAAACTCATAAAAGCGCATCATATTATAGGCACCTTTGCTGCCAAAATAGCTCTGATTTCCTCGTTGAACATCGAGCAAAGGATATGGCACAGTACCGAATGTTTGTCCCATTCTTAAATTGTATTCAAAGGTTCCGAGATTTCCCAAACTATTAAATTGCCAGATATGTAATCCTAATTTATAATAATCAAAATCACCGCCCATCAATCCTTTAAAACCCTTGGTTAAACTGAGTGTCACCACAGGAGCTTTGTAATTTCCCAATCCAACCCGATCGTATTTTCTGATAATGAACAATTCTTTCCTAGACAACCTGCCTTCAAGTGTGATGGCCGTATTGTCGAAGGAAGATGACATAGGCGAAAACGCACCCATTTCAGGATTGGTGTAATGGCTGAAATAAAAGTCACTGTAAGGTTCAAAGGCGTAGTGCTTTTTCTGTAAATAGATGCGCTGAACATACCCCTTTACGAATTCAGATTCTCCATACAGATTGTATTCAACGGCACGGTTTAATTGAGCAGAACCGAAAGTAGAAAAATTATCGAAAAGCACGGAGGTGCCATAATCTTTGTCTGTAAGGCCTATCAATTCTACATCATCTTTGGTAAAGAAACCAACTTTCGACCATTTTTTTCGGGATAAGACATATTCAGTTCTGAGCCCATATTTCCATCGCTGATCTCCAAAACCATATGCACCATAAACTTCCAAAAGCCAGTTTTTATTCAATTCGGGCGTAGTGCGAAATCCGATTCGGGTTTTAAATCCTTCAAGCTGATTCCATCCGGCCAAAAAGGAATAGGGTCCTACTTCAATTTTTCCGACCTTTCGATATCCTTCAATTAACAGATCCACAATATCTACATATGATTTTATAATGGGCTGATTGCGCAGGGAATCCACCATGCTATAAATCTTGATATCCGCCTGATTCAGTTGTTCATGCCTCGCAGTATCCCAGAAGATACGCTCCATATTGTAGGCATTCGGGTCTACTTCAATTTTCTCTTCGAAGAACTTCAGCGGACGATCTGTATTCACAGCAAAATTTCGGTTGGAGTTGTAATAGACTCCGATCATTCCAACGGTATTGGAAGATAATTCACTGATATCGATGAGCACCCTGGTCTTTCTGGGTAGATAAATGCCGGGTTGAACTTCCTCCATCTCCTGTTGGATTTTCAGCTTTTCAATAAAGTTCAGGTTGGCTTCTTTGGTGATTTCGAGATTAAGTTGTTTCAACGCAAAAGTCTGGTCTGTGATCCAAATAGTTCCGGTAAAAACCAGATCTCTCTTATTTTTCGGATTCACATGAATCATATAACATTTTTGCCCGTCGAGTTCCACGCTGTCAATCAGCGTAAATACATAATAACTCCAAGACAAAATGGAGATGGGTGATATAAAATCTTTATCGAGGATATAAAGATTGTTCTCATTAAAATTGTACTGCTGCCAGGTCGATCCCAACACCTGGGCTAAATAACTATCGTCTCCCACTCCAACGCCTTTAACCTGGGTTGCACGGATGATTTCCTTGGTTCTTCTCGGCAGTTTTTTGAAATAATAATCACTGAGGGTTTCACTCACGAAAATGGGAACCACAGGTATAGAACTGTCTACAGATAAGCTCGAGATGGTATCAAACATACCCTCCATGGCTTTAAATACTTTCCGCTTCTTAAATTGGTCTGAAATGTTGTCAACGGCCAGCTGAATGCGATTATAACTCTCGTATTCATAAGATTCGAGCTTTTCGATGTTGAAGTCATTCTTGTTCTTCTGCGCTGCCCGTATAATTCGTTCTGCCGGATTCACCCCGGGTCGGATGACGGCTTCTTTTAATAAACCTTCAGAATACAAAGAGAAATTGATGGTTTGCGATCCTTTTTGAACAGCCTTCGTGCTGCGCAGATAACCTACGTATGAAACCGTTAGCGAATCGACCGGTAAGGAGGTACTGAGTTTATAAAATCCGTCAAAATCGGTCACAACACCCACTTTTGTTCCTTTAAAAATGACATTCACAAAAGGCAGTGCTTCACCGGTTTCCCCATCTGTAACTTTGCCCTGAACCTGCACAATTTGGGCAGAAACTGAGAGCTGTACAAAAAGAATGGCAAATAGAAAAATTGATTTTAAAATCCCGTTTCTTCGACCCTTCATGTCATGCTATTTGAGATGCGTGTGATTTGTCAAAAATAATACCAAAGGCGCCTAAGACAATAGGAATTGCTGTAATGTCTGAATAAAGGCAGCCGGATTATCCGCATGCAGCCAATGACCGGCATTCTGGATAGATTCTATTTGTACGTCGGTAAACATCTCGCTGATGGCATGTTCATCTTCCGGTTCGATATAGTTTGAATTTTCTCCTTTTACAAAAAGTGTGGGTACAGAAACAGGCCAGTCGAAATGAACAGCGCTTCTTATTTCATCGTAATGCTGATAAATGGCTTCGACATTCATGCGGAGCTTATAGGTTCCCTCGGAGGTCCGATAAAGGCTCTTTAAAAGGAATTGCAGAATAGCAGGGTCCTTTACGAATTTTTCGAGAATGTGTTGGGCCTCTGATCGGGATGATACGGTTGTTTTTGTCAATTCAAAAAGGGCAGTAAAATAGATCTCATGACCCTTAGGGTAAGCCTTAGAAGCGATGTCTACGATCACCAGCTTCGAAACATGCTGTGGATGAAGGGCTGCAAAATGCATCATGAGCTTTCCACCCATGCTGTGCCCGACCAAAATAGGTTTTTCAAGATTCAGATCCATAATCAATGCTAATAAATCGGCAACCATGTCGGCATAACTCATATCCGGATGATGGGGTGAATGACCGTGATTTCTGAGGTCAACAGTAATTACCTGATGGGACTCCTGAAGTTTTTGAGCAATGTTGTGCCAATTGTCGGCCATTCCAAACAATCCGTGAGCAATGATGATTGCCGGTTGTTTGTCACCATAAATCCTGTGAAATAATGCTACCATATGTGTACGGTTTACAATACTAAAAAAGAAAGGCCACCAAAATGGTAGCCTTTCGAGAAGTTATTCGGATAGAATTTATCCATGAGCAGTTTCACCGAGGAATTCTTCAACCGGAGTATAGCTCAAGTTAAAGGCTTCAGCAACAGGCTTGTATACAATTTTGCCATTTACAACGTTCAAACCTAGTTTCAGCTCATTGTTTGAGCTGCAGGCATTTTTCCAACCCTGGTTGGCCAATTGAATGGCATAAGGCAAGGTGGCATTGGTGAGGGCAAGGGTAGAAGTATAAGGCACTGCTCCCGGCATGTTGGCAACACAATAATGTAATACGCCATCTACGATATAAGTAGGATTTTCATGGGTGGTAGGTTTGCAAGTCTCTATGCAACCTCCTTGATCCACTGCTACGTCAACAATCACGGTACCAGGACGCATCAATTTCAACATGTCGCGAGTAACAAGATTTGGGGCTTTGGCTCCGGGAATCAATACCGCGCCAACGATTAAATCATGGGTTGGGAGCAATTCGCGGATATTATATTCATTAGACATCAACGTGTTCACGTTTGCAGGCATCACGTCATCTAGGTATCTCAATCTTGGCAAACTCAAATCCATGATGGTTACATCCGCACCTAAACCGGCCGCCATCTTGGCCGCATTGGTTCCTACAACTCCACCGCCGATAATCAAGACTTTCGCCGGACGAACTCCGGGAACACCTCCCAAAAGAATACCTCTTCCACCGGATGGTTTTTCAAGATATTTCGCGCCTTCCTGAATGGCCATGCGACCTGCCACCTCGCTCATCGGAACAAGCAATGGCAAAGAACGATCGGTTTTTTCAACGGTTTCATATGCCAGACAAACCGCGCCGCTGTCAATCATGGCGTGGGTCAAAGGCTCATAAGACGCAAAATGGAAATAGGTAAAAAGCAATTGATCTTTTTTAATCAATTTGTATTCAGGTTCTATGGGTTCCTTTACCTTAATAATCATTTCGGCTATGGCGTAAACATCTTCAATGGTTGGAAGCATTTGGGCGCCTGATTGTTGGTAATCTTCATCACTGAATCCACTGCCTAATCCGGCACTGCTCTGAACATACACGGTATGTCCGTGTTTTTTTAATTCTCTGGCACCGGCAGGCGTTAAAGCTACCCGGTTTTCATTGTTTTTGATTTCTTTTGGAACACCGATAATCATGATATTTTTTTATTAATATTTATGGCCGCAAAGATAGCCTTAGGATTTAATGGTACAAATAGATTTCATCCAATGTTGTTTGCCTCCATTAAAGTTGAATTCAAATCTAACCAAGGGTTAAAACGAGAGACAATCTAATTTTCAGGTCATTTCTTTCGCCTTCAGGCTAAACCTTCAATCGCTGCGTTATAGCACTAACTTCATTATCATTACTTTTGCTCCGGATGTATTTCAAAATTAGCTTCAAGTCTCATCGTTTATGGCTGCTTTTCGTTGTCGGATTGCTGATGGCTTCAGGTTGCCGTAAAGAAGATATTTCACTCAATCCAAACTACAAATTATCAATCGGAGCGGATACGGTTGTTTTTGATACAGTGTTTACAAAAATCGGTTCGGGAACACCGAAATCTGTCAATAAGCAATTTGTTATCGTAAACAAAAATAAGGAAGATGTTGAAACAGATATTATCTTGAATGGCAATGATGGCTTCTTTCGTGTGAATGTAGATGGTACACCGGGGCGCTCTTTTGAGAATCTGAAAATCCGTGCCGGTGACAGTGTATTTGTATTCGTAGAATTATACATCGATCCCAATAAAGATCCGGAATCAAGACCTTTGATCGTGAGAGATTCGATTACCTTCATCACCAACGGAAATGTGCAGCAAACCCAACTCGTGGCATGGGGGCAGGATGCCCATTATTTTTTCAATGATACCCTTGCATGCAACACACTTTGGAAGGATGATAAAAAACCGTACGTTATTTACGGATACCTATATGTGCAACCCGGTTGCGAATTCAACATCGATCCGGGTGTTAAAATTCATTTGGCGCCTTATAGCTGGATTTTGGTGGAAGGAACTTTGAAAATCGCAGGAAATGTGGATCGTCCTGTGATGATGGAAGGCGATCGTTTACAACCATCATTTGAAGAAACACCGGGGCAATGGGGCGGTATTTGGCTGGGATGGCCTTCAACGAACAACAGTATTACCCATGCAAGAATCAAAAATGGAACGGTCGGTATTTATTGCGATACGGTTTCTGCCAATGGCCAACCCAATGTGCGACTCAAGAATACGGTGATTAAGAATATGCTATTCGATGGAATAGCCGGAAGAATGAGTACGATACAAGCAGAAAATTGCGAGGTAAGCAATTGCGGACGATATACTTTTCTTGGGCAATGGGGAGGAAATTATTCACTGACCCACTGCACTTTTGCTACTTATGGCAAAGACTTCTCAAGGAAAGATCCAACGGTAGTGCTCACCAACCGACAACGCGATGATCTCGGCCGTATTATAAATACGTTTGATTTAAGAGCATCTTTTCAGAATAGCATCCTCTACGGAAATCAGAAAAGTGAATTGGGATTCGACATAAATTTCGACCGGGTAGCGGGCTTTAATTTAAATGGAAATCTCATCAAAACGGAGGATGCAACTTTGGCGGTAGCGCCTTTTCGCAATGTGCTCAACAAAGATCCAAAGTTCTTGAAACCAGACTATGGCAATTTTCAGCTCGACACTTTGAGTGCCGCAATCGATATCGGGGATGATCTCATTCCTGCATTGAATAAGGATTTATTAGAAAGAAATCGAGTCAATAAGCCCGATGCCGGAGCTTATGAAAGACAACAATAGCTCTAACGGGAAATCTGCACACGGCTAACAATATACCCCTTTTGAGTCCTACAGCGCAAAAGGTAGAATCCATTTTTCAAGTCAGACAATGGTATTTCCATTTCTTCTGCATGCAGGGTTATATCCGAAGTTCGTACATCCAACAACCTGCCTTCAAGATCATAAATTTGAACTTCCTCTAATTGCATTCCGGGTGACTTTATTAGAATGGTATTTCTGGCAGGATTCGGATAGGCAATAATTTGTCGGTTCAATTTACCACCATTGATTATTTGAGCTTTACCAAGGGTTTGGTTGAATGGGTCAAATTTGATTTCAGCGACTTCAAATGGGGTCCTGAAATAGGCCTCTTCTCCGCTGAATTGAGGACGAACGAGAAGTAAGGTATCAACAAGGCCATTGCTGACCAACAGGGGGACGGGTGTATTGAAATAGGATACCGAAGGGTGGCTGCTTGTTTGGCTTATTTTGATGGAAATCAACCCTTCATTTTGCTTCCATTCCACCGTATGAACCGGGAATCCTTCTCCATATAGCCATTGTGCAAAAAATACGTCCAAGTCCTTTCCGGTGTGGGTTTCAACATATTTTTGAAATCCGGCAGAACCCATAAAATCAAAGGCAAAGTTCTGATCGTTGATATATTTTCTTAAGACATCGAAGAAAACGGCATCAGTAAGTTCCTGCCTGAGCAGATGTAACAACATGGCCCCCTTGTTATAGGTCAACCGTCCATCAAAAATCCGATTTACAGAGGAAGTGTCGTTCACATACACCGATCCGCCATTAGACCCAAGAACAGATGACTTAATATCACCCATCACATCGTTGAATTCATTCGGTTTAAGGAAATCGTAACACAATGCGGTCAAGTAGGTTGCAAATCCTTCATTGAGCCAGATGTCTCGCCACGATTGGCAGGTTATTTTATTCCCAAACCATTGATGAGCAAGCTCATGCGCCATCAAATCGTAGTCAAATCCACTCATAAAACTGATGGTTTGATGCTCCATTCCGCCCCCTCTTCCAAACATAGCATGCCCATATTTTTCTTTTCTAAAAGGGTAATCCCCTAATAACGAATCGAATAGATGAAAGATCGGAATAATTTCAGGGGTTTGTAACTGTGCTGTGCTTAAGTATTCAGGGTAAACATAGTGTGGCATGGGCATCCTGAATCCATCGCTGAATTGTAAAGTGTCGGTATAAAGCGTGTAGTTGGTGATGGCAAATGCCACTAGATAAGTTACGATGGGATAACGGTGTTTCCAATGAAATCGCATCAAGTTATCGGGTAAGCTGTCTTTACTGACCAAGATACCATTCGATACAGCCTCATTTCCTTTTGGACAAACAATGATAAAATCCAGGCTATCTATTTTGTCATCCAGGGTGTTTTTACTTGGCCACCAATCCTGTGCGCCGTAAGGCTGAGATAAAGTCCAGATAATGGGCGCGAGTGTGTTGTTTTTTCCATGTTTTTCAACGCTATAGGCCAGATAGCGACTTTTGGTAGGGTCGCCAGAGTAATAGATTTGAACACTGTCTATCGTCTTCAATGCGAGGTTGGTTGGAAGACTGAGTTTTATCAAATGGTTTGAATGAATAAAAGAGATATTCTGACCACGATAGCGCACAGAATCAACCTTCATGTTATTGTCTAGGTCGAACTCAAGGTCGGCTAATCCCGTTTCCAAATTAACAAAAGAGGTGTTCACATTTCCCCTCATTTTTAATTGAGATGGGTCTGCAATAATTTCGATGCGTTGATGAATGATATCGATGTCTTGTTTTTCCTTTTTGTAAAGAGGGGGGCGTTCAATTGACAATAATTTCAGATTCGTGTCGAAATGTTTGCAAATCACTTGCGCTGAAAGGCTGAACACTTTCGAGCATAGCAACAGGATTAGCAGGTTTTTTCTCATCAAATACAAAGTTATGATTTATATATACGGAAACTCTGGTTCTAAAGAGATATGGCATTTATATGGAGAAGTAATCATAGTTGAAAACACTAAATCATCGAGTTTTATTCTTTGTCCATGCCAAATTTGGGCGTGATGTTATAATTTGATTTATCTTGGTACCATGTTTTTGAAACCATCAAGATTTCTCATTTTAGGGATGATTTGGGTTGCCTGCAGTTTATCAGCCTTGGGGCAATGGAATGAAGATTTTGAAAATGACTGGAATGGGGGAGCCGGATGGTTCGGAAATGTGAATGCTTTTACGTCAGAAGCAGGCACGCTGAGATCAGATAATATTGTGTTGAATGGTGCATTTTATATCTCCCGACCCATTGACGTAAAACCGGAAATGGAATGGCTGATTAAGGTGAATTTGAAGTTCAACACTTCATCCGTAAATTATACCGACATTCACTTATGGTCTGATTCTGCTGACCTTACCAATGCTACTGAAAGTTATTTCATCCGGGTTGGAAATACCAAAGATGAAGTTGCCTTGTATCGGGTTAAAAATGCATCGGCACCTTTATTAATTGTAGATGGGAGGGATAATGTGACCGCGGGCAGCAATAACATACTTCGGTTACGGGTTTTAAGAAGTATTGCCGGCGAATGGAAATTGTGGAGCAAGACGGATGCGGATGAGCAGTGGTATGCAGAAGGAGTTTATGAGGATAGAGATAGTCTAACATCGGGTCATTTTGGTGTGTTCGTGAAACAATCCACCGCGTCGTTTTTTAAAAAACATTTTTACGATGACCTTTATATAGGACCACCGATTCGTGATACAATTCCGCCTTATTTACAATCTTTTAAAGTGTTAGCGGATACATCGTTATGGTTAACATTTAGTGAACCGGTTTCTTTTACGGGTCAGGTAGATGCTGCTTTTCGATGGGCGACGGGCGTGACAACTCAAGAAGTTATTTTCAACGGAAGTCAGGGATACTTGAAAGTCAATCCGAAATTTGCTTTGATGCAGGATTATGAGCTGAGCATAAAAGGATTGAGCGATACGGCCGGCAATAAAATGCACGACACCCTTTTGTCATTTAAGTTTGAATTGCCGGTGGAACCTAAGTGGAGAGATGTCATCATCACTGAAATTATGGCCGATCCGGATCCTGCGATTCAACTTCCTGTGGCTGAATATATCGAATTATACAACCGATCAGCCTATCCCATCGAATTAGATGGTTTAATACTCAAAGATCCCGGCACCACATCCGTTTTACCACCCTATGTGCTCAGGCCGGGGGAATATTTGATTCTCTGTGCTCTGGGTGATGTGCCGGATTTCAAATACTATGGCGATGTTTTGGGTTTGGCAGGGATTCCTTCTTTGAATAATTCAAGCGATTCTATTTTTTTGTTAGACAAAGCAGGAAAAACCATCAATCAGGTTTTTTATACCACGAAATGGTACAACGATGCAGTGAAGGCAAATGGGGGATATAGTCTGGAGTTGATTGACCCCGGATGGAATTGTAGGGCTGATTTAAATTGGAGTGCTTCCAGAAATGTGAAAGGCGGCACACCCGGGCAACCGAACTCAATTTTAGGTGTAGTTTCGGATACGATAGCGCCTCAGATATCATTTATAGAGAATATTTCTACCGGGAGGATAGATTTTAAGCTTAGTGAAGCGTTGGATACCGCGATTGTCAAGCTAGATGATCTAATAGGGTCGTATAATTTTAATATTGGGTCGATGATTTATAGGGAATATCCGAATACGATTTTAACCCTGTATCCGGTTGATTCGTTTGCAGCGGGGATACAATATGAACTCGAATTTATAGGACTCAAGGATTGTTCCGGGAATGTATCAGAATCAGTGAATTGGGATTTTAGGATTCCTGAATCGGCTGAAAAGGAAGATGTGATCATCAATGAAGTTTTGTTCAATCCACATACCGGTGGGACGGATTATGTTGAATTGTATAATCCTTCAGAAAAGGCCATCGACCTTTCTAAATTACAGCTCGCAGTAAAAGATACCGGTGGGTTTAAATCTAAGTCATCCATATCTGCAGTTCCGTTAATTCTAAATCCGGGCGGGTATTGTTTGATTTCTGAAAACAGCCAGCAAGTGGCTATTACATATCCGGTAAATAACAGGGCCGTATTTATGGAAGTGAGCAATTTGCCTTCTTTATCTGATGACAAGGGTAACCTGTATTTAATAACGGATTCTGAAGATGTTTTGGATAGAATGCAATATTCAGAAGAAATGCATCATCCGTCTTTGAATGATGTCGAAGGGGTGAGTCTGGAAAAGATTTTGCCTAATCTGGATGGTCTTCTAAGCGACAATTGGCATTCTGCATCTTCACTGAGTTATTACGGTACACCCGGGTTAAAGAATTCTCAATACAGGGCGGAGGATGCCTCAAGTGGTGTTCGAATTTCGAACCCGGTATTCTCACCCGATGGAGATGGATACTTTGATGTGCTGCTGATCGAAATTGAATCTGAGCTGATGGGGCAAAACATGAATGCCGTTGTGTTAGATCTAATGGGAAGAAAAGTGATGGATTTGGCAAAAGGGGTTGTTTTAGGATCAGAAGAATTGCTGAGTTGGGATGGTGCCGATGAGAATCGCATTATTAAAGATGCGGGTGTGTATATGGTTTATATCGAAGTGTGGAGCAAGGATTCACCCATAAAAAGGTATAAATACCCTGTAACCTTGGCTGTTTCACTGAAAGATTGATTAAATTTCAAAAGCTATTTGGATAAGTGATTCTTGTTTTCTAAATTTGCAGTCCTTTTAAGAAAAACAGGCCATGAAAAGAACCTTCCAGCCCTCCAATAGAAAGAGAAAAAATAAGCACGGCTTCAGAGAAAGAATGAGCACCAAGAATGGCCGTAAGGTATTGGCTTCCAGAAGAGCAAAAGGCCGAAGAAAGCTGAGCACTTCTGATGAGTTGAGCCATAAGGATTAATGATGCTTACCGCTAATCAAGGTTTGGGTAAGTCAGATATACTCAGACATAAGCGGGCCATTTCAAATATTTTCTCATCCACTGAGGCCATAAAGATTTCTTGCTTTCCGATTAAATTCATCGTTATTCCGGGTATAAATCGGGGTCAGGTGAGTGTGCAAGTGCTTTTCACAGTGCCGGTGCGCAACGTCAAGCTGGCTGTTCAAAGAAACTTAATACGACGCAGGATGAAAGAGGCGTATCGATTGCAAAAAGGAGAATTTGTCAATTCCTTGGATGAGTCTTCGTCATATCATTTAGGAATCATTTATTTATCAAAAGAAGTTTCTTCCTTCGAAATTATTCAGCAGGCATTTAATAAGTTCAGAAATGAAATGGATAAAAAAATCACTCAGTCTATTGGCTGAGATTTTGGTTTTCCCCATCAAGCTGTATAAATGGTTCATTTCTCCCTTGTTGCCAAGCACGTGTCGTTATCAACCCACTTGTAGTACTTATGCCATTCAGGCTTTGCGGAAACATGGTCCATTTAAGGGATTCTATTTGGCGGCCAGAAGAATTTTGCGTTGTCACCCTTGGGGAGGTCATGGACATGACCCGGTTCCATGATCCCAATTTGATTACACATTTTCGATCATAGGTATTTTGAATAAAAAAACGAAAGACATAGCATTTGATTATATTAATGGTTGCCAATCGTAATTTATTTCGATCCAACGTCTGCCCGTTGTAATTTTATGAGCATGAAATTCAATCTAATTCCATAAGTAATTGATAGTGAGATTTATATAATTTTACTTCAGATGAACAAATGGAAAAAACAACCTATCAGCACATTTTGAGATACGATGCAACGTCTGTTATCGTTAACTTTGTAACATTGGCATTATGCCACAAAGAAAATTGAGTAAAAACATGAAGCGATTCTTGTCACGTAGGAGTATCTTATTTATTTCAGCGGTTGTGGTGATATTTTCATCATTCAAAGCAGCAGATGATTATTTCGAAATCACCAAAAACCTGGACATTTTCGCCAGTGTTTATAAAGAGGTTAATACGAGTTATGTAGACGATGTAAAACCGGGTGAATTGATGCGTGCTGCTATAGATGCCATGCTCAAAACCTTAGATCCGTATACTAATTTTTATTCTGAAGCACAAAGTGAAGACTATCGTTTTCAAATAACGGGGTCTTACGGCGGTATTGGGGCCAGCATCAGACAGAGAGGCGATTATATAATTATAGATTCGCCATATGAAGGGTTCCCTGCACAGAAGGCAGATATCAGAGCCGGAGATAAAATTTTGGAGGTCGATGGGAAATCTGTCAAGGGTAAAACCAGTTCTGAATTAACCAATTTATTAAAGGGAACAGCCGGCACAAAGGTTACTTTATTAATCGATAGAAATGGAGCCGGGAAACTCGAAAAATCATTCGAAAGAGCCAATATTAAGCTAAAAAATGTCCCTTATTATGGGATGATCAATGAGCAAACAGGATATATAAAACTCACCGGATTCACACCCAATGCAGGCAAGGAAGTGCATGATGCACTCACTGAGTTGAAGCGAAATGCAGGTTTGTCATCTGTCATTTTTGATCTTCGTGGAAATGGTGGTGGACTGCTTCATGAAGCGGTAAATATTGTGAATGTTTTTGTAAAGAAAGGCCAATTGGTGGTAACTACCAAAGGGAAGGAGCCTGAAAATGATGCTACCTATAAAACCCTTAATGCTCCCGTTGATACCGAAGTGCCATTGATTGTTTTGATCGATGGAGGTTCTGCTTCTGCTTCAGAAATCGTGTCGGGTTCTATTCAGGATCTGGATCGTGGAATTGTGATCGGCCAGAAATCATTTGGAAAAGGATTGGTGCAGTCTTCCAGGCCCTTGACCTACAATACTCAAATGAAGATAACTACGGCCAAATATTACATTCCCTCAGGTCGTTGTATTCAGCGTTTAGACTATGGCAAAAAAGTAAATGGTAAAGCCCTTTCCATTGCAGACAGTCTCAAAAAGATATTTTATACCCAGAATAAAAGAGCTGTGATAGACGGCGAAGGGGTAAGCCCGGATATCGCCATTGAAAGACCAAAGAACAGCAAGATCAGTCAAAGTTTATTGAGTAAATACTTAATCTTTGATTATGCCACAGAATACAGAAACAAACACGAGAACATTGTTTCGAGCAAGCAATTTGCGTTTAGTGAGCGTGATTTTATGGATTTTATGGCATTCCTAAAAGACAAAGACTATCAATACAACACGGAGACAGAAAGTGCGGTAGAAGAGCTAATTAAAAGGGCTAAAGAAGAGAATTATTATCAAGGCATCCAAACAGAATTGGACCATTTATCCATGGAATTAAAGTCTGATAAAAGCTCAGACTTAACACGTTACAAAGATGAAATTATTGAAATACTTGAGACTGAAATAGCAAGAAGATATTATTTTGATACCGCCGAAATAGAGACTACTTTCGATGATGATCCGGACATTCGCGAAGCCCTTAAGTTGTTCTCAGATAAAACAAAATATTACAGTTTGTTGCAGCCTAAATAACTAGTTTGGAATTCGGTGTAATTATATTGTTGTTGGTATTAGGGATTGCAGGTGGCATTTTGTCCGGTATGATAGGTATCGGAGGTGGGCTGATTTTTGTTCCCATGTTTGATTTTTTATTCAAATCTTATGGAATAGAAGGGTCAGAAGTGGTTAAATTTACCCTCGCTAATAGCTTTTTCTGCATTTTTGTCTCGGGGATTATCACTTCAGTCAAGCAATATCGCCAAGACAATTTTTATTTGAAAGAAATCATATATACAGGCATTCCTGCTATACTCACAGGTCTGCTTTTTACCTGGTTGATTACAAATTTTAGTTGGTATTCTGAATCCATGTTTAAGGCGTTATTTGTTTTACTGCTCATTTATACCGTGGTAAGAACCTTTTCCGGTAAATCTAAGTCTGAATTACCAGAGGCGCCCTTTAACAGAAAAAAATTTGTAGGAATCGGCTTGTTAACTGGTATTGCATCCAGTTTATCAGGTTTGGGAGGGGGTATCGTGATGATACCGCTATTTAAGAACTTGACACATATGAATATGAAGAAGGCATCTTCTGTTTCAATTGGCGTAATACCGATTTTGCTATTGCCCATGCTGATTGTGTATTTGTCAGGGAGTCCTAAAATGCTGACGTCTGAATTGCTTCATTGGGGTTATTTGACTCCATTATATGTATTGCCTATTTCATTGGGGTTGTGGTTGGGTACTTCACTGGGATTGGGGTTTGCAAAAAGGTTATCAAATCAGGCACTTCAATATATTTTTGCAGGTCTTTTGATTGTATTAATTATTAAATATATTATTGAGTTTATAGGATGAACAAATTATTATTATTAAGTGGATTCTTCTTGTTTTCCTATCACACGGTCATTGCCCAGCAATTGAATCGTAAGGATAAAAAATTGGAAAAACAGATCATAAAGGATATAAATTATTTGGCTTCTGATGCCCTTGAGGGTCGGCTAACGGGTTCTCCCGGTGAAAAGCTCTCTGCTGAATATATTGCTGCTGCATATAAAAAGGCTGGATTAAAACCGCTCGGAGTTGCAGGGTCTTATTTTCAAACATTCGAAATCGTCACTTTGCGCATGGCCACTGACAGCGGAATTCTTGAGATTGCCGGCCAAAGGATGAAGCAATTCCTCGATTTTTACCCTTTGTCTTTGTCTTCAAATAGGGCGGAGCTGCAGTCAATTGCAGTGAACGTGGGATTTGGAATTCAATCAAAATCGCCTGTGAGAAATGATTATGAAGGAAAGGACGCAAAAGGCAAGGTGGTCATTATAGATATGGGCAGTCCCGATGGCATTCATCCGCATTCAGAATATTTGGCTTGGCACGGGTTGGAGAGTCGTGTAAAAGAAGCCATTAAGCAAGGGGCCGCCGGAGTGGTGTTTTACCGGAATTCTGATCAGGTTGAGAAGCCGGATGGGAATCTTTCACTAAAGACCATCCCAACTTCTATTCCGGTTGTTTATTGCAACAGAGAATTGGCTAATTTACCTTTGGGTACGCCTATCAATTTGAAAGTGGTGATAAAATCGATCTCTGAAATCGGTCATAATGTAATTGGATTTAAAGATAACAAAGCAAAACATACCGTGGTTATTGGTGCGCATCACGATCATTTGGGTCGCGGTCAAATGGGTAATTCTCTGTCAGTAGAGAACGGTCTGATACATAACGGGGCTGATGACAATGCGAGCGGTATTTCTGCTTTGTTGGCCATTTCAAAGGATTTACGAAAAGCAAAAAAATGGAATAAGAACAATAATTATCTTTTTATTGCTTTCTCCGGAGAAGAACTAGGTTTGTTAGGCTCTAAATATTTTACAGAAAATCCGACCATATCCCTCGAAAACATCAATTATATGCTGAATATGGATATGGTTGGAAAGCTAGATTCATTCAAGCGTGTGTTGGTTGTGAATGGTGTTGGAACCTCCCCCTCCTGGAATAAATCAATTGGAGCCATTGCCTTGGATACCGCCAAATTGAAGGAAATTAAAACTACAGATGGAGGTATCGGAGCATCTGACCACACATCTTTTTATCTAAAGAACATACCTGCTGTTCATTTCTTTACAGGTCAACATTTTCATTACCACAAGCCTACGGATGATGTTGAAATCATTCATTCGAAAGGGGAAGTGCATGTAATTCGTTATATAGAGAATATAATTAAGAGCCTAAATAATGAGGGTAAATTAACCTTTACAACCACTAAATCGAGCGATTCTACCGGAAGAATGAAGTTTGCGGTTACCTTGGGCATTATGCCGGATTATATTTACAGTGGTGAGGGAGTAAAGGTGGATGGCGCAAAAGAGAATATGCCGGGTAGTAAAGCGGGAATTCAAAAAGGAGACGTGATTATCAATATGAATGGTGTTTTTATAAAGGATATTTCAACGTATATGAAAATTTTAGGTGGTTTGAAATCCGGAATGACTGTGCCTTTGACCGTAAAACGAGGGGAAGAAATTGTAAATTTGACTGTTCAATTCTAGATATGAAACTTACAGAATATTTAAAGACTGATAAAACTCTTTTCTCATTTGAGATATTACCGCCTTTAAAAGGCAATAGCATTGATGCGATATATAAGGCTATCGATCCTTTAATGGAGTTTAGCCCTGCTTTTATTGATGTCACCTATCACCGTGAAGAATATGTGATGCGGAAACGTAAAGACGGAAGTTTCGATAGAGTGTCTATTACCAAAAGACCGGGAACGGTAGCCATTTGTGCCGCGATACAAGGGAAGTATCAAGTTGAAGCAGTACCCCATTTGATTTGTGGTGGATTTACACGTCAAGATACGGAGAATGCCTTGATAGATTTGCATTTTCTTGGGATTGACAATGTTTTGGCCTTACGTGGTGACAACCAAAAGGGTGAGCGCCATTTCGAGCCGGAAGAAGATGGGAATTCAAATTCACTTGAATTAATTCATCAGATTAAAAACATGAATCATGGAATTTATCTGGATGATGAAGTGAAAAACGCGAAGTCTACAAACTTCTGTGTTGGTGCGGCCGGATATCCTGAAAAGCATGGAGATGCACCCAATCTGCAAACGGATCTAAATTTTTTAAAAAGGAAGGTAGAGGCAGGTGCTGAATTCATCACTACGCAGATGTTCTTCGATAACAAGAAGTATATTGATTATGTTCAAGCTTGTCGTAATATGGGTGTAAACGTACCGATCATTCCCGGTATCAAACCTATAACCTCTAAAAAACAAGTATTGGCATTGCCGAAGATTTTTAATATAGAAATACCGGTGGAGTTAACTTCTGAACTTGAAAAGGCAAGTTCAGATGCCGCAGCAGAGCAGATTGGTACAGAATGGTGTATTGCCCAGTGTAAGGATCTAATAAAATTTGGGGTGCCGGTATTGCATTTTTACACCATGGGACATCCAAGAGTGACTCATAAAATAGCTTCCGAAGTGTTCTAGGGTTCGATGCAAGGAACCATCATCAAATCAACCGGTAGCTGGTACAGGGCTTTAACTTCAACTAGTGAGTTGATTGATTGCAGATTGAGAGGTTCATTTAGGTTGGCCGATTCAGATCGCACAAATCCAATCGCTGTCGGTGATGAAGTCATAATTTCGGGAGAAGAGGGGAATTATAGCATCGAGGAAATTGCGGATCGCAAGAATTATGTCATTCGCAAATCGAATAATCTGAGTAAGAGGTCGCAAATCATCGCCTCGAACATTGATTTAGTTCTTTTGATAGCTACCATTAAGAGTCCGCGCACCTCTCTTGGATTCATCGACCGATATTTAGCTATTTGTGAATTGTATGGCATAGATGTGCTTTTATTCTTTAATAAATGTGATTTGTATAATGCGGAAGATCAGACATTATTAAAGGAATATACCTCGATATATAATTCTTTGGGATATCGTGTTGTTCATGGTTCTATATTAGATAAAAAAAATGTTGCCGATTTAAAGGACATTTTAAGAAACAAGACTGTTTTGTTAGCGGGTCATTCCGGTGTTGGCAAATCTAGTTGGCTCAATAAGATAGTTCCGGATGCCGGTCAACGAACAGCAAATATTTCATCGGCACATTCCAAAGGGGTACATACTACCACATTTGCCGAAATGTTTCTATCTGAAGATGATATTAGAATTATTGACACACCGGGTATTAAAGATTTTGGAATTGTCGAATCGGATAAGTCGGAGATTCAGAATGGGTTTCGAGAGATAAAGAAATTACGGCATTTGTGTAGATTCAATGACTGTAATCATGTAGACGAACCGGAATGCGCAATTTTAAAGGCATTAAATGACAGTAATGTCAGAGAATCAAGGTATTATAATTATCTTGCGATTCGAGAATCTCTTTTGTAGCTCAAAATGCTACATTGAACCACATTATATGTAAATCGCTGTGGATCTGTGGGTATCGGTTCAAAGTTATTTTTGGCATTGTTGTGAATAGTGACAAGCTAATCGTTTATAAACGTTAGGCAGGTGCTATAGATGCACTTTTTGGTTTTTTAGTGTGTTGAATATCAATTAAATATAGCCTAAAAGTGCACTATTGGATACACTTAGTTTACAACATCTGACAATTCACATAAAATTTTAAGACTTCACCTTTTTTTTGAATTATTTGTTTTATTTTTGCGAGCAGTTCAAATTATACAGAAATGACTAACAGTACATTTACCAATTCGAGAGGGAAACGCTCATTACTAAACAGTGGGGTGTTTGCCAAAATTACATGGGTATTCCTTATGGCTTTTGCCCTCAATGCCTTCAAGGCTCAGGCTACCATTACAGTTGCCTCAACACCTGGTGCCTTGAGTCACTATTGCTACACCTCTGCGCAATTAATTTTGCCGGTTGTATCTACCAGTAATTGTGCTGGTGGTGGTGGTTTGCAATATCAATGGTATCGTGGAGGTGCAACATTTGCGTCATCGTCGGTATTATCCAATGGTGGAGCGCCGAATTTCAATGGAGTAGCTACCTCAACCATGATTATTGGTGCTCCGAATAACTTGGCTTTAGCAGATACCTTTTGGGTTACCATTACAGAAACCTCCGGTGGTTGTAGTGGTGTTGAAGTGAGAGGTCCATTCATCTATCAGAAGATTACGACGCTTCCGGTAGTTTCTTTCAGTACGACCCCTTCTTCATTGCCTTATAATGTATGCGAATTGGATTTGGCTTCTTTTTCTGTTACACATGTTTCTCCAACTCCAAACGGGTTGATTACATACAGATGGTACAACAGAAGATTTGGAGCATCAGATTCTTTAGTAAGTACAGATACATCATCTTCAATTTTAACCAGCAGCTACTCATACACTACAGCACTTTCTGATGATCAGGATTCTGTCCGAGTAAGTGTTACTAACGTCTGCGGAACTACAGATACATTTGGTGTGCGTGTAAATGTTAATCCAAAACCGATTGCAACTGTTAATACATCTAATATTGGAATTTGTGAAGGAACACCTTTCAATGTTCAATATACAATATCAAATGCTGAACTCAGTTCAAACCGAGGCAGCACTGCAGTAAATTGGACGGTAAGTTTTTCCGGAGACGCATCCTTAATTGCTTTGCTTACAGCAGCCGGAACCGGAAATGGTCCTGTTAATTCAGCGATAGCTGCGAATGCATTAACCCCTGGAACTTATACTGCTACAATTAGCAGCATTACAAATACGAGTGCAACACCAACTTGTACAAGAAATTTGACTAGTCAAACGATTACTGTAATTGTATATCCTGAGCCGACAGATTCATTTTCTAGAGATACTGTAAAATTATGTTATCAGCAAGCAAGCAGTGAATCATTTAACTTACACATTAATAATGCCACTTACACAAATGGTGGAAGTGTAGCGGTAAACTGGACAGCGTATTATCGTCAGGTTAGTGAGAATGTTACGACGTCTTGTGCGAGTACGGCAAATGCCGGAATAACTCGTTCGGCCGGTACACATCTTAATGCACTTACGGGCACAATAACCGGAACCGGTAATCAGGTATATGCTTACTCAGTGCCTTCATCACTTCAGCCGGGTACATATCGATTCTACATTGATTCGATTGTAAATACAAGCAATAATTGTCGCTTGGCGTTAGCTGACAGAGATAGTATTGTAATTGTAGTGGAAGCCACTCCGAGTATAACAGTTAGCCCTACGGCTACTTCAATATGTCAGAGTGATTCTGCAATTTTTAATGTCATTCCTTCAAATGCTAGATATTGTGTTGGAAATACATTAACAGATGCGGATTGGTCCCTTTCGTTTATTAGCACAGTAAAAGACACTATCGGAGCTTCTCCATTATTAGGATCAGGTAATACTGCGATTGCAATTCGTGCCAATACCAGAATGTTCGGTGACTCATTGGCTGCGGGTACTTATACCTTTATTCCGGGAACTGTTACCAATACAACGGTTGGTCAATCAGGTTGCGCCAGGGTAATTTCAGGAAATGTATTTACATTGACCGTGAAACCAGCACCAACTGTACAATGGAGTACGAATGCACTGGCCTTGTGCCAAGGTACGACTGGGAATTTTACCATGAATGTTGGAAATTCTGTGTTAAATATAACTGATCAGAATTGGTCAGTTTCTTTAAGTGAAAGTTCAGGAAATGTAAATTCAGTAAATTGCGTTGGAGCAACAGCCGGAATTATCAGCCCTTTAACTCAAACCGGAACAGGCAATACCGTTAGAACATTTAACATCCCAAGTACTTTGCAGCCGGGTGTTTACAGATATATAATTAATAGTATCACCAACACTACCGGAAGTTGTCCTGGTCAAAAAGTAGGTAATGATACCATTACTATCACCATAAATCCTAGAATTCAAGTTACCATCAATCCGGATTCTAAAGAAGTTTGTGAAAAAAATGGAGAATCCTTCAATCTTACCGTTACCAATGCGAGATATTGCCCTGGCGTGAATACGCCTAGATTAGATGCTACATGGTCAATGTCTACCATTGACAGTGTTAGAGCAAATGAATATACCTCTATATACGGAGCAGTAGGTTATGGCGTTGGAAATTTTTCAACTCTTGTTTCCGTTGATACAGCCGCAACTTACCTTACTCCTAATAATCATAGTTTTATTGCCAATGTGAGTTCCTTAACTCCAGCTGTATGTGCCGGAATTTCTGATACATTTACGCTCATTGTTGAACCAAGACCTTTTGTTACATTTTCTACAGATACAGTAAACGTTTGTGTAGGTACGGCTTCTTCATTCAATGTTAATATTACCAATGCGCTTCAAAACGGAAGAGATCAAGCTTGGGCTTTTACCTATACCAAAAATAGTGGCGCATTATCAGGTGTTAATTGTACTTCGGTTAATACTGATTTAATAGGTGGTTCTCTTATTGGTGGATTTTTGACTGTGGTGGGTACTACAGGAGATTCAATATTGACAGTTAATGTTAGCAGTGCTCTTCCGGTAGGTACATATCGTTACACCTTAACGGGTATCACAAACACCAGCGGGCCATGCACTGGATTTATTGGAGCTGATACTACAATTGTAGTTAATGTTTTGCCGATTCCTTCATTTGCCCTTTCACCTGACACGACACAAGTTTGTCAAAATGATTCAGCGAATGTCAATTTTGATATTACGAATGCATTATATTGTTTAACGCCAACTACAAGTGCCAATATTGATTGGCAATTATTCTATACAGACAACTCGGTTATAAATGCGCCTGCCTCACCAATAACAGGTTCGGGTAATACCACTTTTAGCTATAAGAATAACTCATTGGGTAGCCTAGGAGTAGGATACTATAAATTCAGAGGCGACTCTATTAAAGCAACCAACATTATTCCTCAGTGCACCAGGACCGAAACGGATTCAGTTATTTTAGTTGTAAATCCAAGACCTAACGTAACCTTTTCAACAGATACCATTAAACTTTGTGTAGGTTCTATTGATTCTTTTACTGTGACCGTTTCAAATTCAGTATTGGGTGTAGTTGATCAAGATTGGACCTTTAATTATACCAATACCAGTGGTGCGCTTTCAGGTGTAAATTGTACATCTGTGGGTACCGATTTAATCGGCGGCGGATCCTCCGTTTCCGGTAGTGGTGACTCTATACTAAAATACATGATCAATGGAGCTCTTCCGGTTGGTTTTTATAAATATACACTCACGGGTATAACCAATACCAGTGCAAATCCTGATTGTAATGGAAATATTGGATCCGATACATTTATTGTTATTCAGGTATTGCCAATTCCAAGTTTTGCTCTTTCACCTGATTCAACTCAAGTTTGTGACGGCGATTCAGCGGATGTTAATTTTACTGTAACAAATGCTTTGTATTGTACAGCGCCAACCACCTCAGCCAATATTGAATGGGCCTTGTACTATACAGACAATTCAGATATTAATGCACCTCTCTCACCGATAGTAGGTTCGGGTAATTCTACTTTTAGTTATAAGAATAACTCATCGGGTACCCTTGGGGAAGGATACTATAAATTTAGAGGCGACTCGATTAAAGGAACCAATATTATTCCACAATGCACCAGAACCGATGCGGATTCAGTTATATTAACTGTAAATCCTGAGCCAACCGTTGGATTTGACCAGGATACCGTAACTTTTACAGTTGGTAACATTGATTCATTCAGTTACACTGTAACTGATGCCGAATTAGCTACTGTAGGTCAGGATTGGACCATCACTTATCAAGAAATATCAGCCTTGCATAGCGCAAGTTGTGTGGTTTCTAGTGGTGCAAATCAAAATTTAATTGGAGGTACAGGAGTTAATCCTAATATGACGATTACCGGGAATGGTAATGGTGTTTCAAAATTCTATGTGCCTGCAACAACACCAGCAGGGGTTTATGTTTATGTTTTGAACTCTATTGTAAACACATCAGCTAACCCAGATTGTAACGGCACCTTAGCAGCACAAGACACTATTGTTATTCGAGTTTTACCGCAACCATACATCACTTTTAGTGATTTAAGCGATACTATTTGTGAAGGTAGCACGGATTCATTTATGTTGTATACGCATGCTACTTTCTGTCAATATCCGGGATTGGTTTCACCAATGGATGTAGAGTTTGAGTTTACAGACAATATTATCAATACTACGTGGGTACCTGCGTGGGCTTCTCCTCCTACCAATATAGTAGGAAATTCTTATTCGACGTCGCCAAACCTTATTCAAGGAAATCAGTCTTTCAGAGTAAATGTAAATTCACCAATTGCTTTGCTAACGGGTGTTTATTCCTTTAAAGCAGATTATGTTTTCACTTATGGTGGACCTGGCACATTATCTTGGCCATTAGATAACGACAGTGTTATGACTTTGCAGTATGATTTAACTGTGATGCCTAATCCTGATGTTAAATTTGTCCAGTCTTATTATGCCCTATGTGAAGGAGAAACAGATTCAGTTTTTGTTGAAGTAACCAATGCGATTCTTCCACCAGCTGATTCAGTTAACTGGAAAGTTTGGGCTACTGAGGCAAGTGGAAATATATTGACTTCGTGTGCTCAATCGTCTATTGCCAATCGTTCCCTTGTTCCTGCATCTTTCACTGGAAAAGGAAACGGTTTTGTCGGTTTTGTTATTCCTGATACCTTAAGTCCGGGTGTTTACACCTACACTTTAGACAGTATAAAAAATACAGACTATTCACCAAATTGTGGTGGAACCATTTCTGCATTTAGTACAGTAACAGTTTATATCTTCCCTAAACCGGAAGTTGAAGTAGCACCGGATACAACAAGAGTTTGTGAAGGTGAAAGTACACCATTTACTTTAAATGTTGTGAATGCTCAGTATTGTACATCAGTTGGATCAGGTTCAACCAATGCTCCATGGGTATTATATTACACTGATCAAACCCAGAGTAATATCTTCCCTGATCCTTTAACCGGTTCAGGTACATCGAGCTACACTTTCACTGCTAATAATGGTGGTTCCCTTGCAGCAGGCTATTGGAAGTACATGGTTGATTCGGTTAGAATTAATATCTCGGTTCCTGTTGCCAATACATGTATCGATTTCAGTGTAAAAGATACTTTTGTATTAGTCGTTAATCCTGAACCAGTCGTAACATTCAATCAAACTTTAATTGAGCAATGCGAAGGAGATACAAATACATTTAGCTTCACTGTGAGCAACGCCTCTTTGGGTGGTGCTGATGTAGATTGGACAGTTTCTTCAGTGAATCGTCAGTCTACAGTCGCAGCAAGTTGTGTGGATGGTACTATTCCTTCCCCTCTTCTTACTACAACGTTCAGTAGCTCAGGAGATACTACCATTCAAATTGGTATTCCTAGAAGTTTAGCTCCTGGGGTGTATAGATATGTTTTATCGGGTGTAAACAATACATCTGCTTTACCGGGCGCTTGTACCGGTACAACCGGTGCACTTGATACTTTGGTGATTAAGGTTTATCCAAATCCTTCTGCAAATATTTCAGAAACTGCTTTCACCATTTGTGAAAATGAGAGAGATAGTTTTACATTAAATGTGACCAATGCTCAATTCTGTTCAGAGATTGGTAGCGCAATGACAGATTTTAATTGGTCATTAACTTACACAGATAACATAAATTCAAACATTGCGTTAAATCCTACAACAGGTTTAGGAAATTCTACAACAAAGTATGCTTTGAATGATGCATTCGCTCTTTCTAGCGGTGGATCAGCTAACGGTGTTTATAAATTTATTTTAAATTCTATAAATAACACTACACATTCTTGTGATACTGCCTTAATTGATACATTAACTGTTACAGTAACCAATTTGCCGGTTATTACTATTACAAGCTATCCTACAGACGTATGTAAGGGAGATCAAGCTACCATTGGTTTCAGAGTAGACAGCGTTTTGACTGGCCAAAATTGGTCATTCAATTACCAAATTAATGGTGGTGCTGATGTGAATGTTGCGGGTGTAGACACCGGAAGTTTTACATTCGTTACTGCGGCATTAACAACAGTGGGTGTAACTACGATATCATACGACTCAATTATTAACAATACATCAGGATGTTGGGGTAATCAGCACGTAAATACAACATTGAATGTGCTGGAATTACCGGATGTTGATTCATTTGTTTATACTACATCTCCTTTCATTTGTTCAGGAGATTCTAATCAATACACAGTAAGAGTAAAACATAGCGGTGGAAAAACCTGGAGAATTACCTACACCCTTCGTGGTGAGACCATGACAAATTGGACAGGTACCGGAAATGGAGTATTCAGTTTCTACTCACCTATCCAATGGCATGCAGACACTTTGGGTGTTAATGATACGGCGGATTTAAATATTACTCAAATTGAGTGGATTTCACCGACCACTCCTCCATTATGTGTTAACAATTCAGTTACTGCGGCTAACGCAACGGTTATCATTCGTCCGATGCCACATTTGTGGTTAGTACATGATACCAGTGTTTGTATTAATACGCCTGCCACTGTGATTTACAGAGTTGGTGGTGTTAAATCTGGTGAGAATTATACTTTTGATTGGACATTAACCAATCCTTCAAACGGGCCGAATACCATCAATGGTTCAGGACCTTCTATAGACGTAGATACTTTCGTTACACCTAATTTGGCTCCAGCCGGATTTAGTAAATTGAATGTTTACTTGTTGCAAAACCTTACAACAGGCTGCGATACCATCGTAGATATAAGAGACAGTATCAGAGTGGATCCTCCTACGGTTCCGGGTACTTTAACTCAGAGCTATGATGTTTGTGAGAATTCTTATGGACCTTACGGCTTCAAATTATCAGGTTATGTTGGAACTATTCAACATTGGGATTCAAGTAATACCAATGGTTATATTTGGCATAATATCGGTTACCCCGAAATTGATACTATCACAAGAATCTATCCTTCACAGGAGACCAATTATAGAGTTATTGTGAAGAGTGGTGCTTGTCCTGCTGATTCTAGCAACAGCGTAATCCTTGCAGTGAATCCACTTCCTGGAGCTTCTATTGTTAACGCATCTGATTCTATTTGTGTAGGTGAGAATATTGCCCTTACTGTTAACGTGACAGGCGTACCTAATTCACAAAATTGGACTATTAATTATACCAATACGAATCCGGGTTCCATGACTCCTGCTACATTAACAGGTACAGGTTCAGGTCAATTCAATTTTACTTTGAGTGGAGCTGGTTCAGGATTTACAGCAAATAGTACAATTACTTTAACCAAAATAACGAACCATTGGAAAGGTTGTGATTCTACTCTAACTAGTGCAGAAACGGTAATCGTTAAACCTGCTCCGGTAGGTGGTACTATAACTCCTGCGTTCGATACAGTATGTTCAGCTTCTAATGGTACCCTTACTTGGGTTCCTGGTGTAGGTAATGTTGCCTTCTGGCAATCTTCATCTACAGGAAACGCAGGTACCTGGACTAATATACCGAATTCAACAGCTAATTCTTACGTATTCACTAATTTAACAACAACCACTTATTTCAGAGCAGTTGTTAAAAACGCACCTTGTTCAGGAGCCGATACTTCTTCAGTGTCTAAAATCACTGTGATTACCGGTCCAAACATCAGTGCTCGCTTCAAAAACTTGCCAACCAATAACAAATTCTGTGCAAGCGCTTCCAACACAACTACCTTCACTTACGAAGTTACTGGTACAACCGGAAATGCTTGGACATTATATATCCTTGAAGATGACAGCATGCATACAGTTAACGGTACAGGTGATCAAAGCTCGTTGACATTTACAACTTCAACAGGAAAAATGTTAGAATCATTTGATGTAACGTTGACAAGAATCATTGTACACATGGGATCATATTCATGTGCTAATGGTCTTCTTAATGATGCAGTTGCAACGGTTAAAGTTATTGATCTTCCAATGGCAACATTGAATTCGGTTACTACTCCGATCTGTAATGGTACCAATGTTTCATTCTCATATTCTGTGAATGATGTGTTGAGTAATGAGAACTGGAAGTTAATGTACACTGTGAATGGTGTGGCAGACTCAGCTACCGGAACCGGAGCAGGAACATTTACTGAAACATCATTTGCATCAGTGTTTACTTCCGGTACAGTTTCTAACCAAACTCAAACAGTTGTCTTAACTTCTATAACAAATACAAGCGCCCAAAATTCTTCTTCTGCTTATTGTGTAAAGAATTTGAGTCAAAGCATGAATTATGTTGTTTACTCTCCAACTGTTGCAGGAACAGTGAGCCACGGTATGACCATTGATACTGTTTGTATCGGTGACAATGGCTCAGTAACCGCTACAGCCTCTGCTAACAACAGTGCTATTGTAAATTGGGAAAGCAGAACTTGGAATGGGGCATCTTGGTCTTCTTGGACAAGTATAGCTAACACAACAAGTACGCTTGGTTATTTCAACATAACCAATACAACACAGTTCAGAGCGATTTATCAGAATGGACCATGTGCAACAGTTGCATCTAACTCGGCTACCGTTGTTCCAAAAGAATTGCCAACCGTCGCTATCAGCTTACCTACCGGTTCTGATACGATTTGTTCAGGTGCTACTTCTACTTTCAATGTTACTGTAGGTAATGTTAATTATGGACAGAGCTTTACACTGAATTATGTAGAAGGTACTTCATTAAAATCAACGTCGTTGACACAGAACTTGAGTGGTATTCATACCATTGCTACCGGTTCTTTAACGAACAATACCAACATTGCACTTCAGTCGATTTCTGTATCTTCAGGAACACCAGCTTGTGTAAATACTAATTTGAACGGAAGCGTTAGCATAATTGTTCAACCAAATCCTTTAGCAACCATTGCTTCAGCACCTAGCAGACTATGTCAAGGAGCTACCGTAACGTTTAGTGTTACAGTTTCAGGTGTTAGCACAGGAAATAATTGGGTAATGAACTACAACTTGGACGGTATTGCTCAAACAGCAGCTTCCGGATCAGGTTCAGGTACATTTACCTTCACAACTAATAATACCGTAACAGCTAATTCGGATGTATTGACTTTGGTGAACATCACCAATACCAACACTCAAGATCAGTGTATCACTGCATTATCTGATAGCAGAACCATTACAGTTGATCCTACTACTATTGCCGGTGTTATCGGCCATGACACAACAGTGTGTAAAGGCGGAAGTGGAATCATGACTCAAACTGTTGCAAGTACCAGTGGTGCTTCAATTGTAAAATGGCAGAGCAAAGTAAGAGGAACAAGCAGTTGGACCGATATTAATAACACCAGCTCAAGTATCAACTTCTATAACCTTAATGATACTACAGAATTCAGAGCAATCTATCAGAATGGTGTATGTTTGGAAGCAGCTTCTAACGAGAAGACTGCCACTCCAAGGGCATTGCCTACGGTTACAATTACATCGACCGATGATACTATATGTGCCGGAGCAGCTACTAAGTTTACAGTATTGGTTGGTAATGTGGTAACAGGTCAAAGTTGGACCTTAAGCTATGTGATTGGTTCATCTGTGAAATCAGAGACCAGAACAGGATCAGGTTCTTTTGATATCAACATTGCCGGAGGTACCTTAACAAGCACTACCGACATATCTCTTCAAAGTATTTCTACTAGTTCATTTGTAGTTACTTCACCTAGCTATGTTACTATCCCTGCTTGTACCAATGGTTCATTGAACAGTACTCAAACTATTACTGTTCAAAATAATCCAATTGCCACAATTTCTAATTTCCCATTATCATTGTGTCAAGGATCTACCATCACATTTACCACAGTTGTTTCGAATATTAGTACAACAGATTCATTTGAATTGAAGTACTCTGTGGATGGAACTATTGAAACTGTTTACGGTGTGGGTGCGGGTAGTCATCAGTACACAACCACAAAAACGGTTACGCCAACTTCAGATTTGTTGAAATTGGAAAGCATCAAGAATCTTTCAACTCAAGATAAGTGTATCACCACTTTATCAGATAGTAGAACCATAAGTGTGGATCCAACCACAGTAGCAGGTGTTATCGGACACGATACCACGGTATGTAAAGGTGGAAGTGGCTTCATGGTGCAGACTGCAGCTGGAGTAGGATCTATCATCAAGTGGCAGAGCAGAGTGGCAGGTGGCAGCAGCTGGACAGATATCAATAACGCCAGCACTACTATTAATTTCTACAATTTGAATGATACTACGGAATTCAGAGCAATCTATAAGAGTGGTTTGTGCTTGGAAGCAGCTTCAAATGTGAAAGTTGCCACTCCAAGAGCATTGCCATATGCGGTGATTACTTCTACTGACGATACTATTTGTGCAGGAGCAGCTACAACATTCACTATCAATGTAACGAATGTTCATGTAGGTCAGTCTTTCACAGTGAATTATGTCGTTGGTTCTACTGCAAGAGTATTTACAGCAGTAAACAATGCAAGTGGAAACCATACAATCACAATCCCAGCCGGCTTGTTCACCAATACAACCGACATTACACTACAGACAATCAGCAGTGCAGTATTTGTGGTAACTTCACCCTATACTACGTTGCCGGCATGTAACAATACGTTGAACAGCACACAAACAGTAACAGTACAGATGAACCCAATGGCAACATTGACCTCAGTACCAAGCAGATTGTGTCATGGTGCAACAGTAACGTTCACAGTAAATGTATCCAGTGTAAATACAGGAGATTCATGGACAATGAACTATACATTAGACGGAGTAGCACAGACTGCAGCAACCGGAACAG
>JBIIVF010000219.1:0-2851 GCA_044339595.1 Bacteroidia bacterium | reverse complement strand
ATTTGCTCATGGGCGAAATTGAGGTGCCAACTGCCGCGGATTCTCCATTCATGCCTCCCATGTTTCATGGATGCCATGAGCTCTGTTTCCGCCCCAAAAAGATAGACCAAACGATCGATATTTTTAGGCGTAACGTAAGCTCCTTCGGGTATCCAACGGACTAGATTTTCAGTAGGTGTATAGTAATATTGCTGCTTGATCTGCCAAGAATGGCTTGAAATTCGATATCCCAAAGCGGCATGCAATGATTTCTCCGAAAGAAGATTGGGGTTTCCACCCGGATTCCAAAATCGTTCGTTTAAAGTCGGAATCCGAAAACCATTGGCTAGATTCAAGAATACATCGATTCCCTTTTTTACGGTGTAGTTTGAAAATGACGAAATAGCAAAGGGATGCAAATCCTGATTTACAAACATCCATTGAAACGTGGTTTGTTGTGTAAAATGATCCCTCTTACTCTTAAAAATATGACCGCCACCGGCTTGAATGTATTGCTGAAGATGGGGCTTCACATAATGGGCGCTTCGACCGGTAGCACTCAATGCCCTGAGCGATAAGGAGAATATTTGTTGGTGAATGGTCTTTTCAGTTTCAGATGACACAAACCATTGTTGTACCTCATTGGATTGATCGATGGATGCCAGCGGGTCAATAAATTGATTGGATTCGGCGGATAAAGAAATCCGGGTAATATGTCGCCAGGTATTTTTAAACCATATATGCTCTGCCATGGTTCGGATCGAGCGATCTCGCATTTCGGCCTTACTTTGCTGCTGCAACATGGTTGGAGGGATCTCACGATCGGCAAAATTTCCCCAAAGCCGTATATTCAGCAAAGATTTTTTACCGATTTTGAAGCCGGTTTCATGCATCGCAGAAATCAGATCGACATGGGCATGTTGTAGGATTTGATTCGGTTTTCCATACACATAACGGTTATTGAAGGAATATCTATTTTGTTCTTTGATGATAGAAACGGAAGTTTTAGACCAATGCCGTGTATGCCGGTAACCCATTGATACTCCGGCAAAGGCATTGTAAAGACTGTTGATAGCACCGATGAATTTTAATTCAGGTGTATTGGGGATGGTTTGATGCAGATAGATGGTTCCACCCAAGGCGCCGGTACCATTAACAGATGAAGATGGTCCCGGTTCAAGGGTAGCTTCACCAATGATGAATGCCGGCATCAAACTTAAATCAGATAACCCTAACATGGCATTGGTCACGGGCACTCCATTCCATAACACTGCGGTTTGTTGAGCAGAGAGCCCTCTCAATCCGGGTGTTTGAATGCCTCCGCCACCATAATTCCGATTGTAGAGATAGTTCTCCCTTTCAAAATTTTCAGCAATGGATCGATGATTTAAAATATTTGAAACCAATGAATCTGAAGAAATCAGCAACACAGTGGGCCGCCATCGGTGGGCTACGACTGTGGCCTCTTTCAGCCATAGGGTATCAGCTTGCGCCAGGCAAGTTTGACCGATCATAATGGCATAAACGAAAAGACACAGTTGCTTCATATCACACATTCTATGAAACAGACGAAAAACAAAGACGGATTTGAGGCTGTAAAGTCCAAATTCGCACGCTTTTTTTCCCGAAAGCTTCGAAAACAGTGTATGGCAGGTCTTCTGACTCGCTCCCTTTTTCCCTGCCTTCCCGAATAATCAGTGGCAACAGAAGGAAAACTTAACGGAGCTTACAGCATCGGGTAATGTTCAGGATTTACACCTGATTCCCTTTTCATCCACCCATGGTGGAACCATAAACCGATGCAAAGAAAAGATGATTTCGTGGATTATCAATGAAGAGGTAAAAATAGTGCATAAGTTTGAGGGGGCCTGAGTGAACCATGAGTATCAGGATTCACGAGATTTGCGTGGGCCTATCAAAAACATTGGATGATGAGGATGGGCCCGGTAACCCATCATTGAATGAGGATGGGCCCGGTAACCCATCATTGAATGAGGATGGGCCTGGTAACCCATCCTCCAATATTACGCCCTTTCAGGGCTGGATGTGCACTTAAGTGTAGGAATTTCATTTATCATGTTGAAAGGATTGCATGCCATATAGTGCAATTTTTAGGCCCCGAAGGGGCGTAATATCTGAACCTCCGCAGCAGGCGAAGGTTTATAAGCCCTGAAAGGGCGTAATGCCTACCCCACCGATGCGGATGATAGAATTAGATCTGGATCAACAATATTTTGACTTCCCCCCTCCACACGTTATTTTTGCAAAAAATTTAAACATGGCAAAAGCATCTTCCATATCTAATGGCAATTTTATCCGATTTAACGGCGAATTGGCACAAGTAATTGAATTTATTCATCGAACACCGGGTAACCTCAGAGCCTTTTATCAAGGGAAAATGAGAATCATTAAAACAGGGAAACTGGCTGAATACCGCTTCTCTCCGGATGAGGATGTGGAAATCCTTCGAGTAGACGTAAAAGAATTCCAATACCTCTATCAAGAAAGTGATATGTACGTTTGCATGGACAACGAAACCTTCGAACAAGTGATGGTGCCCGCGGCCCTGTTTGGTGACCAAATCAAGTTTTTGCAGGAAGGCATGATGCTCCTGATTTCTTTTGAAAGCGAAAACCCCATCAGTGTGCAATTGCCATCACATGTGGTTTTGGAAGTCATTTACAGCGAACCGGGCATAAAAGGCGATACCGCCAACAGTCCGATGAAATCTGCTGAACTGGAGGGTGGAGCTAGCGTGATGGTTCCATTGTTCGTGCAACAAGGAGAAAAAATCAAGGTTGATACCCGCACCGGTGAATACGTGGAAAGGGTCAAGTAATATGATCAATTACCTCAAAACAGAAGAAAACTT